>CAIWEX010001093.1 GCA_903911795.1 uncultured Schlesneria sp. | reverse complement strand
TCCATGACTTAAGTGTCCATCGCCAAACAAATTATGCAAGACCAAGATGTTGATAGCAGTGGTCAGGAGACCCGCGCCGAACAGCGATAATGAACTAAGTCACGTCCGCAATCAAAAGAGTTCGATCGTCCGATGGTGGAACATGATTCGTGAATTCATCAACGGCAGCGACAACCTGATCGAGTGACCCCTGCGTGTCACGATGGCAGCACCCGACAATCTGATCGAGGCGATCTGTTCCAAACAATTCACCAGCGGGATTGGCGGCCTCGGTAATCCCGTCCGTGTAGAAGACGATTCGATCGCCAGGACGAAGAACGATCGTATGATTCTGGTACTTGATTTCCGGCATGAATCCCAGCGGCATCGATGTGGCGTGGTCGAGTGCCGTCACTTCCTGATGACCGCAGTGTCGCAGCCGTGGGGGATTGTGTCCCGCGCTCGAGAATGTCAGCTCGCGTGAACGATCGTTATAGATCCCATAAAACGCGGTCACGAAATGCCCCGATTCGGACGTATACCGAGTCGTCAGGTGATGGTTCAGATGATTGAGCAGCAGGCTGGGGTTCATCGGGTCACCCGGATACATGTGAGCCAGGCTGTGAAGAACCGCCATCACCACTGCCGCCGGAGTCCCATGACCACTCACATCGGCGATCAGGATGCCACATCGACCTTCCGGCAGCGAAAAGAAATCGTAGTAGTCACCACCCGCGTGGCGTGACGTCTCATAATGTGCAGCCATCTGCAGCGTCGAAAGCTGTGGAAGTTCCTTGGGCAGCAGGGACCGTTGAATATCGGCGACAACTTTCAATTCGCGTTCAACGGCCTGATAGGCCACATCCAGTTGTTCGGCGAGAACCAGATTCTGGGCGGCTCGTCCAAACAAGTTGGCCATCCAGACCCGCTCGGGAAGTTCGTCTTCAACAAAACCGTTTGGTTCGTTGTGCGTCACGACGACCATATTCTTTGACTCGCCCTGATCGAAGAGTGGGATCGCCATAAGCGAACGGGTTCCGCTGAGGAACTCCGTTGCCGGATCATCGTGAGGAATTTGCACGTCATTGAAAACGCGAGGTTCGTTTCCGTAGATCAAGTCGGCCAGGACACCACCGGACAGCAACGGTAGTCGTTCCGGCTGCTTCCACGGATTGATCTCTTCGGCCCATCCGCTGTAACGAGTGATGCGGAATTGAGGATGCTGGAGACCGCGTCGGCTGAGCGAAATCCGCCGAGCGGCCGGCAGTAATTTTTGCATCCGCTGGCCATAGATCCGCACCATGGTCTGCGGATCCGTTTGCAGGCTCATTTCCCGCATGGTCTCTACGACAGTGGACAAGCGATCCTGCCACGCGTTGCCGGGCGAAGTAAACATGCGAAGGGTTCCAGTGGATTTGATGGACACATCACGGTTCACCTCTGGCGCTTCTCATGATCAGTGTCCGCGACGACGAGGCGATTCGTGGAGCAAACATGAGATTATGGCCGTTACCCGTGATTCGTCCACACATCGACGCGAGGATTTCGCGAATCCTCGACGATCGGCTCCGCTCGAATTCTTGAGCGGAGCCGTCTGGTCGGCACTTGTGTCGATCTCGTATCAATGACCAGATCAGAGCATGGATGGCTGAAGTTTTGCCAAAAGTTCCTTGGCTTTGGCGGGACGCTCTCCTTCAGAAGCCTTCTGAAGTTCGTCCAGCCCCTTTTCGAGGATCTCGGCCCGTTCCTTGTCGACCTTACGCACGGACTCAATCATCGCAGGAAAGGAACTGACTTCACTGCCAAACGCCTGGCCATCGGCATACCGTTGCAGGATCGACTTTGGCATGTGCAACGGGTCATTCGCCGCCTTGACCTGAATCGTCTCTTCCTTCACGCCGCCATGACCACAGCCGGTCACTGCCATCACACCACCAAAAACTACCAAACTGCATTTCCAGGACATCGATTTGCCTTCTGTGAGAGAGTCATGCTGCTTGAAACCATCACGAACGATTCGCCCGAGCAGGGCGTGAAGTCAGTTCGTTGCGGCGTGGGCTCGCCTGTTCGCGCTGACCGCACCTCTGTTGGTTCATAAGGTTCGGTCTTGCCACAGGCCATGAGATAAGAACGCGTACTTATCCTTAGAATTCACCGATTGGCTGACCATCACTACGGTTGCCCAGGCGTTGAAACGTCAGCAGGTCGACATTGTCAGAGATAAACCGAACTGCTCCATCGCCGAGTGCTGCGTTGACTCCGCCTGTATGCAGACTGCGGGGGGGAATAATGCCATAGCCCCAGTCATGGGCGCCGCC
>CAIWEX010001092.1 GCA_903911795.1 uncultured Schlesneria sp. | reverse complement strand
GGCCCCAGAGCGTACGAGTTCGTCGACTGGCTCGCTGGAGCTGAACAAAAGTACTGGCAGGTCTTGCCTCTGTGCCCCGCCGATGGGGGGGGATCGCCCTATCAGTCCGCTTCCAGCTTCGCTGGAAATCCACTGCTGATCAGTCCTGAACTGCTGGCACGTGACGGTTTGGTGACTGAGTCCGAGTTGGCCGAAGCTTCAATGCCAGAAGTGGAACATGCGCTGCACGTCGACTTTGCGTTGGCATCGCATCACAAGATGCAGTTGCTGGAAAAGGCCGTGATGCGGATTCACGACCGCGCCGATGAGCATTGGCATGAGCAGTTGCATCAGTTTGTGAGTGCTCATCACGATTGGGTCGAAGCACACGCGCTCTTCATGGCCGCTCGTGAGGCGAATCACAATCGCCCCTGGCAAAACTGGTCCGAATACACGGACGTGAAGCCACCTTATATCCCCGCGGGGCTGGCTCACCGATTCATGGTGCATGTGGTCTTGCAGTTCCTGTTCTATCGACAGTGGCAGCAATTGCGTGATTATGCGATCCAGCGTGGCGTGAAAATCATCGGTGATATTCCCATTTATGTCTCACACGACAGCGCCGATGTCTGGGCCAATCGTCAACTGTTTCAACTGGACACCCAGGGAAATTCGACCTTCGTCGCAGGGGTTCCGCCCGACTACTTCGCGGCGACCGGCCAACTTTGGAATAATCCTCTGTACGACTGGGAGGCGATGGAACGCCAAAACTATGCCTGGTGGATTCATCGCCTGAAAGCCTCACTCGCACTGGTCGATGCCGTTCGACTGGATCACTTCCGCGGCTTCGAAGCGTTCTGGTCAGTCACAGCGGGCGAACCGACTGCGATGAACGGTCGCTGGGTACCGGGACCGGCAGACAAACTGCTTGCGGCATTTGGCAATGCACTTCAGAGTTCGGATTCCGCGTCTGGGACTGCCAATCTTCCAATCATCGCCGAAGATTTGGGAATGATAACCGCCGAAGTGCATGCACTCAGGCAGCGATTTCATCTGCCAGGGATGAAAGTGCTGCAGTTCATGCTGCCCGGCGAACCGTGGGACAACACGCGAGCAGAAGACTTTGAGTTGAACTCTGTTGTCTACACCGGCACGCACGATAACGACACGTCTCTCGGCTGGTTTCGCGAACGAATTCTGCCACATCACGAATTGCTTGAGCGACTGCGACGGTATGTCCCGTGCCACGAAGACCAGTTTCCGTGGGAGTTTATTGAATACGCCTGGCGCTCTGGATCGCTCCTGGCGATCACGCCGCTGCAGGATATTCTGTCACTCGATTCAACAGCCCGCATGAACACGCCCGGCACGTCCGGCGATCAATCGACCAATTGGCGCTGGAAGTATTCACCAGGAATGCTGACGGATCAGGCTCGTCAGCGACTGGCTGATCTGACTCGTCATACGGGACGTCGCTAGACACTCGCAAACTTTTCGTACCATCACGATTTCACGAACACGCCATGCCCAACACAATCTTGTTTCTTTGTACAGGTAACTATTACCGCAGCCGGTTTGCTGAAATTCTCTTCAACTGGCTGGCTCGTGAACAACAATTGGACTGGATTGCTGATTCACGTGGCTTACGGCTGGAGGCATTGAATCCGGGACCGATCTCCAGATACACACTCAGTGCCCTTCAGGAAAGAAAGATTCCGGTCGCTGAGCCGATACGCTATCCAATCTCGGTTGCAGCCGTCGATTTTGAAGCGGCACGTCACGTCGTCGCGGTCAAGGAAGTGGAACATCGGCCGATGATTCATCGTGCCTTTCCCGAATGGGTCGAGCG
>CAIWEX010001091.1 GCA_903911795.1 uncultured Schlesneria sp. | reverse complement strand
GGAATTTAGCCGCCTGGCAATTCTCGCTAAACTCATCAAGCCCTATTGTCCATCGTTATTACCGGACGAGTTTCCCTTGCCGGAAGTTCCTGTCATCAAGCGGCTGCCACCTGGTCTGAAATCGCTCTGGATTCAGGCCGCAAACCAGCCAGAAATGGAATTGAAGCTGAACGTGGCGGAATCGATTGCTCGGGCCAGCGATCTGGAAATGGCCGACTGGCAGGATCTGATCCCGATCCTGGTAAAAATGCTGGAAACTCAGACAAATGATCGCGTTGTTCGGCTGGCCGCCGCACGAACATTAGTGGTGATCAAAGCGCGAGAAGCGATTCCCGCACTGAGAGAGCATGCCCTCTTGGGTCTGGATTTTGCTCGACAAATTGAACCTGCACTTGCAGACTGGAACGATCTGCCGATGCAGCCGATCTGGTTATCGCGTCTGGAATCGCGTACGACATCGCCGGGGCTCTTGACACTGGCCATTCAGGGGTCGGCAAAAACGGAACTCAAAGCGGCAATTCCCCTGTTAAGTCAGCGGGTGCTTGATCAGAAACTGGCACCCCCAGTGCGACTCGAATCGGCCAAGGCTTTAGGCCACCTCGCGGAGGAATCCGTGGTCGAGGTTGCGCGACAGCTGGCCGCGGAAACGGCCGTTGGAAGAATCGTTCTTGATCATTTGTTGGCAGCCCACCTGCTGGTGAAACAAGGGTCTATCGAGGCTGTTCAACTCTTGCAGCAATTGGCGGTGAATCCCGAATCGGCGACCGCATCGGTTGCATTTCGTCGTTTACTCGAACTTGATCCTGCACTCACGCGTTCGGCACTTGATCCTGCGATCAAGAGTCCAGATCCTGCCTTGCGGCAGCTTGCCGCCGAGTCGCTGTTTCAATTGCAGACCCCTGCGGACATCGCACAGCTTAGCAAATTTCTGGACGACTCGAACGCCTATCTCCGTTCCGCCACGCAGCAATGGCTCGTTGTGGCAGATGCTCGGGCCGAGTTGAGCCATTCCCTGCGTGAATCCGTCATGACGATGCTGAATTCCGATGCCCCTCGTGGCATCGCTCAGGCCGCAATCGTGGTTGGCCGCCTGGACCATAAGCCAGCCGCCGACCGATTGGTGGAATTATTAGACCATCAAGCTCCCGACGTTTCGATTGCTGTCGCCTGGTCCTTGCGTCGCCTCGCGGTAGCGAACACTGCCGAACCGATCTTGCGGCATCTCACGGCGGAAACCGAAAAGAGCTTGATCGAAATTCCTGTCAAATCGAATCCCGATTTGAATATCCGGTGGAATTTGTACGAACGGCATAAGCATCTGATCGAAGCAATGGGAGTTCTCCGCTATGCTGCTGCCGACTCGCTTTTGAGACAATTCCTGCCCGTCCCTCCGAACCCACCCGTGGGACACCAATTCTTTTGGATTCACTGTACGCACCGCAGCGAATTACGGACTCGGGCGATCTGGGCTCTCGGACAAATTCATACCGCAGAACTTCCCGAGGATTTAGTTCGTCTTCTGATCGCGCGACTTCAGGATCAGAATGAGGTGCCGCACGTGGCCTCATTAGCCGCTCTTTCGCTGGGGCGAGCGAAAGTGGCTGCAGCGGAACCGGTTTTCAGCACATTTTACTCGCCCGAAATGCGGTACTCGGAAAAGGCTCCGGCACAAAGTATTCTGGCCATGG
>CAIWEX010001090.1 GCA_903911795.1 uncultured Schlesneria sp. | reverse complement strand
TACCGGTGATTGTTCTGCTCAAAACATCGCGACTCGTGGTCGGAGCGAAGTTTCTCCCCCGGATCGAAGAACGCTTCGTGGCGTTACGGCGTTTTCGGAGTCGCCTGCGACGGATAGACCGGATTGAGTCCGGTCTGCCATTGCCGGGTCGACAGGTCGCATCCGATGGATTGGAAATGTGCCTTTAGTCTGCGTTCCAGGTCGTCCGCCAAGGACGATTGGCTCGCTGCGACGTTGGTCGTTTCTCCCGGGTCGATCTCCAGATCGAATAACTCTCGTGTATTTGACTCCAATGTCAGAATCAGCTTTTTTCCGTCGGTCGTTACTATGGAGCGTTTGAACGTATATTCGCGATAGTCGGTTTCTGAAAAGCAGTCGTATGACGATTTATCCCCGTTCATGGCATTTACCAGGCTGATCCCTCGCAACGGCTGTTTGACATCACTGGCATCAATCTGCAGCAGTTCCAGAATGGTGGGCATCATGTCGATGCTGCTGATTCGATCGGAAATCATCTTGCCAGTCGTGTGACCCGGTAACTTCACAATCAAGGGGACATGCAGTTGCTCCTGATAGAGCGTGAATCCGTGATCAAGGCGTCGGTGCTCGTAAAGTTCTGTTCCATGGTCAGACGTGAGCACGAATAGAGTCTTGTCACTGATTCCCAGCTTGTCGAATTCCGCGAGAAAGTCGCGAAACCGTGCATCTGCCCGATTGATCTTCTCATCGTAGACCGCACGCCAGAATCGGACATCTTCGTCACGCAGAGTCACGAACCCGCGAGCGAGTCCTTCTTCCCGGAGCAACTCCTGTTCTTGTTCCGTCCCCGTATATCGCTGGTCATACCCGGGATCGACATAGCGGTAGTCAAAGCCTTCGCTCGGAGTGTTCTGACCATGGCAGTCATATCCGTGCAGGAACAGAAAAAACTTTTGATCCTTATGGGACTTTAACCACTCGATCGCCTTCGGAATGCTGCGGTCGAAGCCTCCGAATTTCCCTTTCTCATAGAAGTAGGTGTCAAACCCTTGATCGTACCCGAATCCCCCACTGACGCCTGCATTGCCCGTGAAACCGCCGGTCGCATACCCGTTGAGTTTCAGGACCTCTGCCAGCGTCATCAAATCCGGGGAGAGTTCGCGAAGATTCGCAGGATGTTGTTCTGTGGCATTGTAGACCGAGAACTTGTTGGTCATGCGATGTTCGGACGGATAGACTCCCGTAAACCAGGTCATCGACGCAGGGACAGTCCACGACGCAACCGAAGTCACGCGGCTAAAGGCGTAGGACTCATTCGCAATCTCATCCAGCGTTGGAGTCACTTTGCGAGGATATCCAAACGATCCGACATGCGATGCCTGAAGAGCATCAAAGCTGACGAAGACAAGGTTGTACCCCTGAAACTGAAATCGCGAGGGAGTCACTTTCTGTATTGCCGGGGCGACGGGTTTGATGGGGTGCGGATTCGACAATCCGCAACCCGCAACCAGATTCAGCATCGCGAACGCCAGCAACGGCAGTTTCAATTGACAGAGAACCTGCATTATTCCGGTTCATCCGACGTTTCGAGGGAAGGGATTGAGAACGTGGACGAGACAATACCCGAAGGAGTTGTGCTCGCTTACTCAAAACAACTGAATTCGCGACGAACTGCGGGGTATGTCGGTACGGACGTTGCCGTTTCCATCCGATGCGGCAACTCGCGTTTCCTCGGGTTGTTGCTGCAGTGGCAGATGATTGAGCCGTGGACGGAATGTGACGACCAGCATCAGCGGCAGGTACCAGAGCACATACACCCCGCCCTGATGTGGATACCAGAACTGAGTTGCCACAACCACGGCGGTGGAATGAGCCAGCAGGTGCTCGAGATTCTTGCGTGTCGGCCAGATGGTGAGTGCGATCAGCATCACGACAAACGTCGCGAAGACGGGGATCCGATAGGCGGGATTGTAGAGTCCCCAGAACCCGGCTCCGTTTTCCGCTTGAAACGTCAACACGCTCCAGTCGATCGATCCTAACGTCTGTTGCTTGAACGATGTCGAATCGGCGGAAGTCATGATCAGGCTTCCGAGCAAAACGGCCCCTGTCAGGACGAGAGCAAGTCCGAACTTCAGAGCTCCCCGCTTCCAATAGAATGCCATCCAGATCGGCAACAGGAAAATTGGAAAGAAGACCGTTCCGCAGGCCAGACCCAACAGAATTCCTGCGACCATGGGTCGCCTGTGCATCGCAACGGACCAGATGATAAGAGCTGCGGGGAGCAGGTGGTTGACCTTGCTGACGTCGTATGCCGTACAGGGAAGCAACAAATAGAGGGCCGCCATGGCAATCCCCATGCTGGTATCGCTGAAATGCCAGCGTCCGACTGCAATCAGTCCCAGCATCACTGCGAGATGCGACAGGATCGCCATTGTCCGAGCCGCAGCCACCTCGGCTCCACCTGCCAGCGGCAGGACAGGAGTTGCCAGCAATCGACCTGCGGGACCGGTTTCCGACTTCGGATCGGTCGTTTCCGGGGGAGACGTCGAGACATCCTGCCGCTTGAGCAAATCATCGGCTCCACGAACCGTCCGCACCGCTGCAACGTCAGGTTGTTCCGTGGTGATCTTGGTAATCTGAAACAACAATGCCGAAGCACAAAGGAAGGCCATTCCTGCCGTATTCAGATTTTGTTCCAGCCGAGGTCGGCGTGTAAATGCGGCATCCAGAAGCAGTCGCAGCAGCAGCAGCCCTGTCACGGCAAACAGGAATGAATACCCCACAGAGGGCATCAGATTCGTAGAACGGACCAACAGCAGACCTGGGGCAAGCGCAAGCAACAACACCAGATCCAGGTTTCGCACTGACCAGATCCGACCGAATTTGAAGAATACGGCCAGAATCAACAGCAGTGAAAGGTAAAACCAGGTCGGTTCGTTGACGTGATATCCGCTAAGAATCTCTTCCATGCCGCGCTACTCCAAGGGGTGGGCGATCAGAGTCTGGATCCAAACTCAATCCAACTCGCCGCACCCGACCTCAAGCGACAAGGCTGCCTGACAGCATACGCATGTGGATGTCCGTTGAAAACACCCGCTTCGGTATCATCCACTACCAATTCCCGAAGAGCAAGTGCATGAGCAGTTCCAACCATCAGAGGCGGAACAGTTTACGCCCTCCTCCCAGATGGCATTTCCGACCTTCTTTGCCGGAAACGATACCCGCAGTTAAGGTTGGGCTTTCTGCCGAGCCGTGGACGCTCGCCGATTTACTGACTGCTTCTGCGGCAGTGGCGGCAGTGTAACTGATCTCGAAACGGACCTGCCCCGGCGATATGCTGGGGTTGGTTTCCTTTACAGGGATGCAGAAATGCGCCGACTCGTACATTCCATTCTTACGCGACCCGATAAAGTGCCACCGTTACATTCGTTAATATTTGGGAGTGTCCTGTGCGCAGTCAGTTTCGCTGTGCTTAGCGAAAATTCTCGCGAATGCCGATTCGTGGCTGGCGGATTGTTGGGAGGCGGAATCGGATTCTTCGTTATGTCGGCATGGGATGCCGCACGCGCACGAATCGCGAGTTGGTTGTTTCCACCAGAGCGGGGTTAAGTGCTCCCGCCCCTTCCAATCGTTCAGGCGCGGCGTTCTCGTCGTCTGGGAGACAATCTAATCTGGCGTCAAAATTCATTTTGCGTGCGGATTGATTGAAGCATGGCGTTGTCAAATTTTCCAAAATTGCTCCCGGAAAGCAGCTACACTGCAAACCAGCAGCCTGACCGAGGCGCATCCAAGGAATAGCGCATTCTCCTTTGGATTTGCCTATAATCTCATTCAGCTCTACTACGGCAATTTGTTGTTTCGCCCTTTGATTTTCGAGGTGTTTTCGTGATCGGATTGACGACCGCGCGACGGTTGATCGCGCTGCTGATTGTTACGTTTACTACTCCCTGCGTCGCGATGGCACAAGTTCCCTACGAGCCAAAGATCGCCCCGAAATCGGATGAAGGGCAGCGAGCGATTGGACGGTTTCGGATACCTGCAGGAATCAACTGTGATTTATTTGCCGCAGAACCGATGCTGGCGAATCCGGTCGCGTTCGCAATTGATGAACGCGGCCGAATCTATGTTGCCGAGACGTTCCGCCAGCAGAAGGGTGTCGAGGATAACCGCGGTCATGGACATTGGCTGCTGGATGATCTTGCCGCTCAAACCGTTGAAGACCGGATTGCCTACTTCAAAAAGCATTTGAAAGAAGACGTCAAGAAATACGCCGTTGAACATGATCGCATTCGCCTGCTCGAAGACGCTGATGGCGATGGCCATGCAGATCGGTCGACGGTTTTTGCCGATGGATTCAACGCGATTGAAGATGGAACAGGTGCCGGAGTCCTGCCGATCGGCGACAAAGTTTACTACACCTGCATTCCGAAATTGTGGCAGTTGTCCGACACGGACGGAGATGGTAAGTCAGACAAGCAAGTGGCACTTCACGACGGTTACGGCGTGCGAGTCGCTTTTCGCGGCCATGACATGCACGGTCTGATTCTTGGGCCCGATGGTCGAATCTACTTCAGCATTGGTGACCGCGGGTACAACGTTCAAACTCCCGCCGGACGATTGGCCAAACCCGATCAGGGTGCCGTCTTCCGCTGTAATCTGGATGGGTCGCAACTCGAAGTTTTCGCGACGGGACTGCGAAATCCGCAGGAATTGGCATTTGACGATTTCGGCAATCTGTTCACGGGAGACAATAACTCGGACTCTGGAGATCGCGCCCGGTGGACATACATTGTGGAAGGATCAGACACAGGCTGGCGAATGTATTACCAGTATCAACCCGATCGAGGTCCCTGGAATCGTGAGAAGCTTTGGCATCCGGCACACCCCGGCCAGGCGGCGTACATCGTTCCGCCAATTATCAATATCGCCGATGGCCCCTCAGGTCTGGCTTTTTATCCAGGAACGGGACTGGATGAAAAGTATCGGGGGCACTTCTTTCTCGCGGACTTCCGAGGCTCTGCTGCGAATAGTGGAATCCGTACATTTGCCATGAAGCCTAAGGGAGCGTCGTTTGAACTGGTCGATTCCCAGCAGTTCGTCTGGTCAATCCTGGCGACAGATGTCGACTTCGGATACGACGGAGGGGTGTATGTCTCGGACTGGGTTGACGGTTGGGACGGCGCTGGCAAAGGTCGCATCTATCGCTTCCGTGATCTGGTACAATCGGCCAAGCCTGAAGTCGTTGACGTGACGCGTCTGATGAAAGAAGGGTTCCTTCAACGCCCCGTCGTTGAATTGGTGAAGCTTCTTTCACACGCGGATTACCGCATTCGCCTGCGGGCTCAACTGGCGCTGGCCGAGAAAAATGCTGTCACCGAATTAAAACAAGTAGCATTGAGCTCAGAATCACTCCACGCCCGCGTTCACGGAATCTGGGGACTGGGACAATTGGCGCGGCAGAAACCGGAAACTCTCGCCGCTGTATTGGATCTGGTAGCCGATCCCAACATCGAAGTTCGATCGCAGTTAGCACGTGTCTGTGGTGACGCGAAGTATGCCGAAAGTGAAACTGCACTCGTCAAGCTATGCAAAGATCCTAATCCTCGGGTCCGATCGCTGGCCGCGATTGCCGTCGGGAAAATTCAAGGGAAATCTGCCGTCGAACCACTGTTCGAAGTCCTGGCGGAGACTGCTGAGACAGACCCAACTCTCCGACATGCGGCCATCATGGGCCTGGTCGGAACCGCCAGTGTCGACACACTGGTTGCCGCCCGAAAGCGTGCCTCACTGCATGAGCGACTTGGGGCAGTCGTTGCTCTGCGCCGACTCGAAAACCCGGGCGTTGCGGAGTTCCTGAATGATCCAGAACCGCTGGTTGTCTTGGAAGCTGCACGTGCAATTCACGATGTCCCGATCCCGGTTGCGATGCCAGCACTCGCAAAGCTGATCAATCAACCGGGACTGTCAGACCCGCTGCTCCGTCGGGTTCTAAGCGCCAATTTCCGGGCGGGGATGACCGAGAATGCACTGGCCGTGGCTAGTATCGCGGCAAGCAACCGTGTCGACGAGTCCTTGCGTCTGGAGGCAATTGCCGAACTGCAGGAATGGAATACACCTGGCCCACTCGATCGCGTCATTAACGATTACCGGCCGATTGCTCCCCGAAAAACGGATATTGCAGCAGTCGTTCGCCCACAACTGGGAGGGCTGTTTGCAGGAAGTCGTAAGGTGCGTGAAGCAGCGGCCAAGCTGGCAGGACAATATGGAATAAAGGATGTTGAACCATTCCTGCTCGACATTGCCAAAGATTCGGCGACCGCTGGATCGGAAAGAGTCGCAGCCCTGAATGCGCTTGAGACTTTGAAAAGCCCGCATTTGAAGACAATCGTTGAATCGACACTGGCGGACACAAACTCAATGGTCCGCCTGGAAGCCCGTCGCCTGCTGGCCGGGATTGATCCTGAGCGGGCCGTAAAATTTCTCGCGGAAACGATGGATGCGGATGCGGTTCCTGAACAACAAGCAGCCATCGATATTCTCGCTGCGTTGAAACGGCCTGATGCCGATGAGATTCTCGCAACCTGGCTGGAGCGACTTGTCCAGC
>CAIWEX010001089.1 GCA_903911795.1 uncultured Schlesneria sp. | reverse complement strand
GGTTCGGGCCACGGAGGCAAACGTCCGTTTTCATCTGTGGCAGATATGACTTGGCGTCCGCGTTGAAATGTTCGAGCTGCCAGTCGATCTTCGGGGCATGGACATTCCAGCCTTTGGGAAGCTCCCGGCGGTAGAAATTGAGGACGAATCCTTCGAAAAGCCGGGCCAGACATTTCTTTTCAAATTCACGGAATTGATTGCCTGAGCCAGCTTCGTCCGGTAGCCACTGTTCGTGAATAAACCCACAGATCTGAAGCAGGAATCCGTAAATTCGATTGTTCCGATGGAGTTGAATCCGGCGAAAGTGATCGGCACGAAGCTCAATGCATTGAACCGGTTCGAGCCATCGAAGCAAATCATGAACGTCGATGCGGGTGTTGCGATTTAATTTTGCGGCATCGCGAAGTCGTCGCAGTGTGGTCTTCAGGATCTGGTTGGGTAGCGTGTCGTACTCCAGTTCATCCCGCGATGTGAGGAAGACAGATTGTATCAACGTCACCGACAAACCGGATGTTCTCGCAGGCTATGGACTTCGCTGCTCCATGATGAGCCAAAAATTTGGCATTTCGACCGTTGGCACCATCGCGCTCGCTTGATTGGCAATTTTGAGAAAAAATCCGGATTGGCACTTGGGTCGTCGGCGAAGGTTTGCCATGAGAGGATAGCGGCGTACGCTGATGCAGTTACTTCGTCGAATTTACCAATTGGTTGTATCCAAATTGTCCGGAACGAAATGATAATGTCTGCCTTGGTTTAGGAACGTTTCCATGATGACATCATGAGTGGCGCGCTTGAAATCGGCTGGCACATCTGATTTCATTCCGCGCTGTGAAAATCGGAGAGTCCGTGAAGGAGGGGAGTCAGGCTGCCCTCCTTAGGGTGAATCAAAATCTGTCTTCAGGAATCAGTTCTCATGCCAAAGAAGAAGTCTGTCAGCAAAAAGTCACCGAAGAAATCAGCGGTTGGGGAACGGATCGTCTTACGAACCGGAGAAGCACTCGTCGAAGCGGCCCCCGCTTATTCGGCCGCTGAACCGGAAGTTGTGATCGGTGAGCTCGATGGACCTGTTGGATTTGCAATTGCCAACCTGATCGGGGATCAGACTCGCGGACATTCCCGCGTGTTTGCGATCCTGAACTGCGATGTTCAGGTTCGGCCAGTGACATTGATGGTCAGCAAGGTGACCGTCAACAGTACGAAGTACACGAACATCCTGATGGGATCCGTTCAGGCCGGGATTGCCAATGGAGTTCTGGATGCCGTGCGTGCCGGGGACATCCCCAAAGAAAAGGCGAACGATCTGGGAATCATCGTCTCAGTGTGGCTCGATCCGAGCGTTACGGAAGTTGAAGTCGATCACAATATCCTGTTCGAAACCAATCGCCAGGCAACGGCGAAAGCCATTCACAAGGCGATGCACAACGAACCCGGAATCGACTGGTTGCTGAAGAACCAGGCCAACGTGACTCACTATTTCCATCAACTGGGGGTTGAGAAGAAACTGTAGTTTCCCCATTGGATTGGGTTTCCGCATGTAATTTCATCATTACTCGATCGGGACCGTGCCTCACCACGATAACGAGAGTTTGATCTTTGTCGCGAGACCCGCCAACCGTTCTGCGTCTGCCAACAAAAGTGGAACGGTTGGCGTTTCGGTGGGCTCTGCGACCGGAACCATCTCGGGAGTCTTCCATTTCTCCAGCAGTGAGTCCGCCGCACCAAATCTTTCAGGACTGATGGCGGTAACACTGTATTCCACGACGTTGGCCACCCAGACGGCCTTCCGTTTTCTGGGCTGCATCTCAACGCCTGCCAAACCAGAGCATAGCGTCCCGTACAGGAACGCCATGGCATCGCCAAGTTCGCTGCGCTTGCTACGGCTCACGAGTGGTTTCAGTCCAGATGCGGCAGGTACCGACCAGGCGATATTGGCGTGAGGGTTTCCGTCGGCATCAAGATCCAAACTGACATGGACCATCCCGATCAACCCCTGACGGGTGGCCAACGCCGCGATCGTGCCGAGATCGCATCCTGGCCGACTATTTCGAATGATGACATTCCCGATTCCCCCCGCTTTGGCCTTTTCGATCGACATCGACATCGCGCGGGATGCGGCGACGTGACCCATCCCGGTACTGCCATCCAGGACAGCAACGGCTGGTGCATCTGTCACCGTAATCAGACGGGCACGCGGATCGATATCACCCTGATCCATGGCATCAAGAAAATCAGGCAGCGAACCAACCCCGTCCCGGGAACGGCCACTCAGATCCGCTTCGATCATTCGATGGACAACGATTTCCGCCTCGGCCGCAAACATTCCTTTACGCTGAAGCAGTTTGCTGGCCACCACTTCTAAGGCCGCTCGTTCCACCCAGACAAACGACGCGGAATCAGACGTTGCAGAATCCATCGGTGACTCTCATTACCTTAAAGACGAGATCCGTCATTTTGAATCGGCCAGTTTTTGACGCGTGTACCTTTGTTTCGGTTGATCCGACAATCACGATAACGATCTTCAGAGGAATTCGTCACGGCTGTCAATTCCTGAAGAGTCGTCATACCCCCAACGATCGGTCATCGTGATGCAATGACTCCTGCGGTATATCACACAAATGATCTGTCAGGAATACTCCGGCACACCGCAGACTACATTTCATTCGAGTTTGACGCCGGTCCACTCATGGCACCTACCAATCGTGCGACAAAGGCCGCCAGATACAACTGACCTGTCAGAATTTCGATCAATGCCAGCGTGCGGGTGACTGGGCACGCGGGGACGATGTCACCATATCCAACCGTCGTCAACGTGATAAAACTGAAGTAGAACAACTCCGCCATGTGCTCACCAATATTGGTGACTCGTTCCACACCGAGCGGTTGTCCATTGACGGAATTGGCAGATGGATCGACGAAAATCACGACGAGATAGCCGAAGGTGAAGACGTAGCCAATCAGCAGATATCCGCAGATCGCTCCGATCACGGTGTGCGAAGTCACTCGCTGGTGTGCGATGACCCGGACCAGTACCGCCACCGTCAGAATGGCGAAGTACATTCCTCCAGCGACATGCGAGGCGACAATCAGGAACGGGTATTGGTCGCCAATGCATTGCGCGACAATTCGTAAGGGAAAGCAAATCACAACACCAATGATTGCCGTGATCCGCATCGATTTGTTGTGTCGAACAGCGTAGAAGCCAGCTAACTGCGCTGCCGCTGCGATGAGTCCTGCCACGAGCGGAAACGGCTGCGCAATCGGTGTGACGAGAAGAGTCGCAATCAAGGCCAGCAACAATGGCAAGAACGAATCCGTGGCGTAATGTTTGCTGGTCGCGGTTCCAGGTAGCGTCGTCAAATTCAAGATCCAAAGATGTGATTTTTCTGGCCAGGGAAACAACACGCTGCGGAGTGTATCTTAGCAATCTCCGCTTAAAATTCCCTGCCTGCATCGCAGACCTGTCAAAGGATGTTGTGGATCACATCGCCGTGAACATCCGTCAGACGACGCTGAATGCCGTTATGGTAGAAGCTCAGCTTTTCGTGGTTCAAACCCAGCAGATGCAGTGCCGTCGCGTGCAGGTCGTAACTGTAGCAGGGGTCTTCAGCCGCTTTGAAACCGACACCATCGCTGGTTCCATGGCTGGTTCCGCCACGAATTCCACCTCCCGCCATCCAGGCGGTGAAGACGCCCGGATTGTGGTCACGTCCCTTTTGTGCCCCCTGCATAAATGGCTTGCGGCAGAACTCGGTCGTACAGATGACGAGCGTCTATTCCAGCAGGCCGCGTTTCTTCTAGTCCGACATC
>CAIWEX010001088.1 GCA_903911795.1 uncultured Schlesneria sp. | reverse complement strand
GCAACGATCGTCCGTACTGAATCTCAGGTGACGTCATATTCGACGTTTCTCGTGATCGTCCTCGCAGGGATCAGCGGATGCTATATGCCCCGCGACTGGCTGCCAGACCTGATGAAAAACGTCAGCTTGGGAACCCCGCATGCGTGGGCACTGATTGCCTATCAGGAATTACTGACACACGAGCACCCGAATATGCTAATGGTGGGTGAGTGCTGTCTGATTCTGGCGGCCTTCGGCGTCGTCTGTTTTGTGGTCGGCTGCGTGCGGTTCCGCAAGTACGAATACTCCGCGTAAAGTTTGACATTGACAACGTTGTTGCTCAGGCAATCGGTATGGGCGAGAATTCGCCCCCTAAGATTCCCACAGAGGGAATCTCCAGCCATTTGTCGAGCATCGTGGCGTAGACCGACCTGAAATCGATGTTGAACTTCAGGTCTCCATCGGTCAAATCCGTCAGACTCGGATGCTTTCCGTGTATACCCGATTTTCCAGACGGCGTGACCGCAAAAAGCATTGAGGCGGCACCATGGTCTGTTCCGAGACTACCGTTCTCGACAACTCGCCGACCGAATTCAGAATAGGTTGCCAGCAGGACTCGGTCGGACAACTTGTGCTCCACAAGATCCTGCTCAAACGCTCGAATGGCTCCGGAAAGTTCTGCCATCAGTGCCGCGTGCCCGGGCAATTGCCCGGAATGTGTATCGAAACCGTCGAGCGACACAACGAACACGCGGGCGGGAAGATCAGCAGTTAACATCTGGGCGATCAGTTTCAACTTACTCGCAAGGCTGGTTCCAGGATAATTGACCGTCGTCCGATATGACGCGGAAAGACTCTTCAATCGCTCGGCACTGGTCAGTGCCGTCGTCGTGGCTCGTCTCAGGAAGTCGAGTTCAGAGCCGCTGGTCGATGGCTTGTCGGCGAGTTGACGCTGTGCGGCACGCGTCAAATTGCGATTGGCGACAGTGGACTGCCCGTCGACCAGTTGGAACTCTTCGAGTCGGCGTAACGTCGGAACATTTACGCGTGTACTGACGAACGCCAGCGGCAGTTTGTCGGTCCCCAGCGACAACGCTTCTGCGAGTGCGGGTTGACGATCGAATTGCCATTCCAGAGCTCGACCAAGCCAGCCATCGCGTGGATTTTCATTCAACGGTTGCGCCGACTGCCAGATATCCATGGAACGGAAGTGCGAACGATCTGGATTGGGGTAGCCGACACCCTGAACGATCGACAACTTCCCTTCGTCATACAGTTCTCGCATTCCAGCCAGGCTGGGATGAAGCCCGACAGAATCGTTCAGCTTCAAAACCTGCCCCTTGGGAATCCCGATCCCCGGTCGGGCTTTCTCGTAGGCAGGATCGGCGAAAGGTACGAGCGTATTCAATCCGTCGTTTCCCCCCGCGAGTTGGATCAAGACAAGCACCCGTTTGTCGCGGGCGACAATCCCCGGGGCGGCGTGGGCCGCTCGCGTGAGGAATTGAGGCGGGATCGTTCCCAGTGAGACAATCCCCGCCGTGCCGAGAAGTTGCAGAAAGTCACGTCGCGTTGTTGTCATTGGGGTATTCCAGGTTTTAAGTCAGGCCTGAAGCCGACTCGGTGAAGGGTCTCGAATCGTCGTTGAATCTGTACGTTTACTGAAGTTGATATTCCGGAAGTGACATGACCAG
>CAIWEX010001087.1 GCA_903911795.1 uncultured Schlesneria sp. | reverse complement strand
TGATCCAGCGACAGTTGCTCAGATATTTCTGGTTGAACATTCTCGAAGTCAATAAGGACAATGTTTTTGCGCATTTGGACACCGTAATTCGTGATAACGATTGGTACCATCGCGGAAGAAAACGCGGGAGCTCGCCACAAAAAGTCTAGCTTATAATTGAAGCCGAATCGGGAACTTCATCACGCGCATGAACTGAATTGTGCGGAGCGAATTTCACCGCGATCAACGAATTTGGGAGAGATCGACAGGGTTGCGCACATCTCACAACGTAAACATCCATGACGTTTTCGAAACATCAATATGGCCTTCGATGAATCACTGGCAGGACGAATTCGCGACGGGTTTGCCCGGACTGCTGGCATTACCGAGAAGAAGATGTTTGGTGGAGTCGGATTCCTGCTGAATGGCAATATGTGTGTCGGGATCTGGAAGGATGCTCTCATCGTCCGGCTAGATCCTGTTGAGGGGGCCGCGGCACTCTACGAACCGCATGTTCGTGAGTTTGACATTACTGGCAAACCGATGAAAGGCTGGATCGTCGTTGAGCCGGCAGGCATCTTCGAAGACCGTGATCTGAATGAATGGCTGCATCGTGCTGTAGAATTTGTGAAGCAACTCCCCTCGAAATAGCAGAGTCGCTCAGCGTCTCAGCAGGGTGCTGCCTAACGCGGGAAAGCCAGCCGGACCCGTTGAAAAGATGCCTCAGCTTATTCGGTCGATATCGCCAATAAGCGTCTTTTTGTGTAAACTGTGTTCAGTCAACTTGTTACCAAGTGATAGTCGCGTGAGGGCCCGATATAACATCGACAACGGTTCAGATTGAATTCTGTACCAGTCCTTCAGCAATCGGGCGGTAATGCTACCGAGATTGACATGCCTGAATCGGCCAATCCCACAGGTGAAGCGTCTGCGGATCAATCCGTACCGCCCGCTGTATTGCCGGACGTTTCGCTTGTCGAGGAAAAGCAGGTTCCAGCATCGGTGGCGACGCCAGAGAGCCCTGCAGATCCAAAGCTCGTGCCAGCAAATACGGAGCAGGCCTGGTTGTGGCTCCGGCGTGGCGATCAGATCTTCGTCTGGCTGATGGTTGTATTGTTGTTGATCCTGCTGGGGATTCATTGGCTGCGGCTGTCGAAATGGGGGCGATTTCCTGTTGAACTGCGCAGCCAGAAACCTCGCGAGTACTTCTACACTTTGGATATCAATACCGCATCGTGGGTCGAGTGGGCTCAACTTGACGGGATCGGCGAAAAGCTGGCTCGCCGGATCATCGCGAATCGGGACGATCATGGCCCGTTTCGAAACCCGACAGATGTCGGACGCGTGCGCGGGATCGGGCCGAAGATCCTGGAAAAAATCCGCCCGTTCCTGCGCGGCGGAACGGAACCACCAGATCCGCCAGGGTAATCGCCTTTTTGAATGTAGGGTGGGACCAGCTCGCTTCGAGCGCAGGCCCACCAAAACCAAATGTCGAGAAATGATGGTGGGCCGGCGCGGCGAAGTGCCACTTGTCCCACCCGACGTCAGCACAGACGTGAATGTGGATGTATTCCGTTTTTCCGAACCCGATGAGATTCCAGCAGCAATCAACTGGGTGAAACCGTCGAATAAC
>CAIWEX010001086.1 GCA_903911795.1 uncultured Schlesneria sp. | reverse complement strand
GCATCCAGCTTTGGCAACGGCAGAGTTTCCCAGCGTTGCAGTACAAGATCCCTTGAATCAGTCTTCTCCAGGCGAGCCAGCGCCAATGTCGCTTGCACGATCGCTCGCGGATGAGTCAGCCCCAGTCCCTTCTCTTTCCACGCTTCGACCGGCCGGAATTCCAGCAGGGTCCGGGCAGCAAACCGGATGAATCGGTCATCGTGAGACAGACACTCAAGGGCCAGCGCCAGCGACGCGTCGTCAGTCGCATGATAGGCACTCTCCAGCTTGTGTCGCAGATCTCGCAATGACTTCGCTTTCGGGTCTTCAGCGACAGCAACAGTCGCCGTGCTTTCTTTACCGGTATAAGTCACGCGATAAAGAGCACTGTTCGAATTCCGGCTTCCCCCGGCGAAGTACAGCGCCCCGTCAGGAGCGACGACGATGTCGGTCGGCTTTGTGCCATTTCCCTCAAGGAAGACTTCCTGTCGCGCGGAATAGGTTGCGCCGGCTTCTTTCATGTGGACGGCATACAACAGACCATAGGTCCAGTCGGCAATGAACAGTGCTTCCTGATACCGGGCCGGGAACTTTGTTCCATATCCAAACGCGACCCCTGTCGGACTGCCGCGACCCACGTTGATGACTGGCGGCAATGAGTCGACGTAGTACTCAGGCCACTTTCCGGAAACACTGCGCCAGCCGAATTCGGCTCCGTCGACGACGTGACAGACACGCGTCGGTCGATACCATGGCGTCCCCAGATCCCATTCCATGTCGGCATCATAGGTGAACAATTCCCCATGTCGATTGAACGCCGCATCGTATTGATTGCGCAGGCCGATCGTGGCGAGGGTCCATTCCTTCCCGTCAGGTGACATCCGGGCGATATAACCTGCGGGAGCTCCCGCCCCCAGCATGAAACCATGCCCCACCAGCTTTGGCAGCGCGAGATCATCTTTCCAGACCGGTGGAACCTGGTGCTTCTGAATGTCCGTGATCCGCGTCGAGTTCCCACAAACAACTGTGATCGATTTCCCGTCGGGTGACAGCAGCAAGGCATGCGGGCCATGGTCACCACTGCCGTGCAGCTTGCGCAGCAGTTCAACTTTATCAAACTTGTCGTCGCCGTTGGTGTCCGTGACACGATAGACCCCTGATCCCGCCTCGTAGACCCCTTCCTGGCAGACCATCACGTACAGGCTGTCAAACGCCCACAGCAGCCCATTGGCATGCCCGACGGGGAGCGCGATCGGCTCAATCCTTGTCTGCTTTACATCGCCACCGATCGGTGGCGGAGTGATCCGTACCATGCGTCCACCAGCGTCGGAGGCAATCAGTCGGCCTTTGCCGTCAACACACATCGCCACCCAGGAGCCTTCAGCTTCATCCAGTGCATGCAGTAATTCCACCTGAAAGCCTTCGGGGACCTTGATCGCCTCCACCTTCGTGACCGATGGACGCAGGACTGCGTACACATCGCCCCAGGGGGAGTCGGCATACGAATGCAGTACCTTGGCGGCCACAGCCTTCTCGCCAGAAATCACCTGCCAGGAACCATCCGTTTCCAGCCGTCGGCGGACGCCATCATGTTCCGTAACAAACATTGTCAGCACGAGTGCATCGGGGTTGGCCCCACGTTTCGCTTCGACCCGAATCTTGTTTTCACCGGCGACAAGTTGCCCTTTGATCTGCAGGTCCTTCGGGCGTTTGACATCGGTCTGATCGCCGACCAGTTCACCATTGATGGAAACCACGCAGCCAGCATGAGTCATCACTCGAACACGTCCGCTGGAAGGCTTCTTCTCTAACGAGAATGACTTCTCGAAAACAATGGTCTTGTCATTGGCGTCGGCCGGATCACCCCAGATCCACTTCAATTGAGAAGGTGCAATCGCATCGGGTAAGGAATCAGCCGCGCGACTTGTGGAATTCATCACAAGCGAAAACAACACGGCCAATACCAAGCCTCGACAATCGCGGAGAAAAGAAAACAGCATCGCGGGATGGCCTTTCAATGGGTGAGTCTGCTTTGGAGTTCGTCAACGGTGGTGTATCAAGGACAACGAACGTACCAAAACCAGCACCAATCGGGAACCTTTCACGCGTGTTCATCAGCAGCCTCGAACCAGCGATTCCCGCAAAAGTTTTTGAAACGTGGAAAATCCTCTTGTCTCTTCGTCCACTTTTGGAAATGATTCGGGTGTGGGTCGCGGGAACGTACGCGACGGAACTGGAATGCTCGTGAGGAGGTCGGCACTGGCTGCCGGTCGAAGCGAGGAACTCTAGCACGAAAGGACGGTGATCGCGTGAATCCAGACAGTAAACGCCAGCGAGGTGGCGAAGCCTAACGGCAGTCGACGGGCTGTCGTTCGGACGGCTACCCCTCGTTCGTGACTCTTTTGGCTCCGAACGAGAACAACACATGCAGGCCCGGTGCTCCCTGAGTGCCGGGGCTGTATGCATTTTTACCCAGTGCTTTTTCAATGTAGGGTGGACCAACTCGCTTCGATCGCCGGACCACCATCAGGAAACGTCGAGAATGGATGGTGGGCCGGCGCTGAGTACGCACCGTTTGTGTTGCGCAATGCCGGTTTTCAAATCGGAAAGTGAACAGGTGTGGGGGTGCCATGATCTTGGAGCATAGGTATCTACACATCACAGAAGGCAATTTTCGGTAGGTTCAGCCATGGTTTGCGGCCCAAAGGGCTGAAGGACCGGTCGTTTCTATCGATAAGTCT
>CAIWEX010001085.1 GCA_903911795.1 uncultured Schlesneria sp. | reverse complement strand
ATGCGGAAGTAGGCCTGCAGAGGGTGCTTCACCTTCACGCCGGGCGGCACGTAGATGAACGAGCCGCCGGAGAACACCGCGCTGTTGAGCGCCGAGAACTTGTTGTCCCCCGTCGGAATGACCTTGCCGAACCACTTCCTGAAAATCTCAGGGTATTTGTGCAGACCTTCGGTGCTGTTCACGAAAATCACACCCTGCTCTGCGACGGCTGCCTTGATGTTCGAGTAGGCGGCTTCAGAATCGTACTGCGCTTCGACACCCGCGAGGAACTTGCGTTCCTGCTCAGGAATGCCGAGGCGATCAAAGGTCTTCTTCACGTCCTCCGGCACATCGTCCCAGGAGCGCTTCGGCTTCTGGCCGTCGCTGAGGTAGTAGCGGAATTCGTCGAACTTGATGTTTTCCAGATCCTTCGTGGCCCAATGCGTTGGCATCGGCTTGTCCTGGAAGACCTTGAGCGCCTTGTGCCGGAACTCACGAATCCAATCAGGATCATTCTTCACATCAGCAATGAAATCGACCGTCTTCTCGGTGATGCCGAATCCGGAGTCGTACTTGTTGCGTTCAGGGAAAGTGAAATCGCCGACGCTATCGACTTTGATGTCGGAGATGTCGTTGTCTGGGGCGGTGACCATAGTGTTAAAGTTTGGCGGGTTGCAGGTTTTAAAGTTTCAAGTTGGGAGCGCTCAGCGTGAGGCCGCGAGATGATGGGATGTTTCTTCGATTGCCTGGCCATTGAGCCAAAGCTCGGATTCGGCGATATCCAGTTCATCATTCCAGACGACGCCGTAGCCTCCGACATCGACATGAGCGGTTCGGAAAAGTGCTTCATCGCGAAGCAAGGCGGTGGCGGGCAGTCCCGTCTTTGTGGTGAAGTCGTAGAGACGTGCCTGGCCATTGACGAAAGTCACCCGAAGCCGGAAGCCGTGCAGAGCTTCGACTGAGGCAATTCGAGGATAATCGGGCCAGTCACTCATGATTCAGTTGAGTCCAGGAAGTGCGTTAAAGTCCTTGGAGTCCCACATGGCACGTAGCTGCGTCTTGTGGATCTCCGCCCATTCACGGACAAGGCGGTGGGCACGTTGTGGAAGGTCGCCTTCGAGCATCTCCAGTGAGTCGATGGCATACACGCCCACATGTTCGCCATACACCGCATGAAAATGCGGCACGCCATGTTCTGAAAAGAACATCTTGATGACGATACCGTAGAATCTGGAGACGACGGGCATGGTGGTGGTTAGTTGATCACTGAGTGCTTCGTTTTGGCGGCAATGAGATTCAGGAAGCGGTTGTAATCGGATTCAGATTCGAATGCGTTTTTAGGAAGACACTGAATTACGCCTGCTATCGGCACCAAAACACCGTCGCTAAGCGCAAAAGACTTGGAGTGCTGACTCCAAGGCTCAACAACTGTTTGGTCTTCGATTTTCAATTCGACATTCGTGCTGTTGATCGTCCAGGAGGCCCTCTTCCCAAGCAGAGGGTGTTTCGACGCTTGCTTGTCAAAGTAGGTTTCGTTAAAAGACTGGCTCCAGCGCCATATTGGCCAACCTACCAAGGCCAAACCTGCCATGAAGGTTACGAACCACTTTATTGAAATCTCGTGACGGAGAAGCCAGTAGCACCCAGCGATCATTAGAAATGCGAGGGTGACCTGCCAGCGTTGATTCCGAGCACGACAGATCCCGTCGCCCTGGAAGGCTTTCTTCCAGTAGGCTTGGTCGAGAACAGTGGATGTGCTCAGTGTATTCATGTTTTTTTTGGCAACTTAAGCAGCCGCCTCCAGCACCTCCTCAGTCACCCAATCATACCCACGCTCCTCAAGCTCCAGCGACAGCTCCTTGCCACCCGTCTTCACGATGCGGCCGTCTTTGAGCACATGGATGATATCGGGCTGGATGTAGTTCAGCAGGCGCTGGTAATGAGTGATCACGAGGAATCCGCGGTTCTCGCTGCGCATGGCGTTCACGCCACGGGAGACGATCTTGAGCGCGTCGATGTCCAGGCCGGAGTCGGTCTCATCGAGAATGGCATACTTCGGCTCCAGCATCATGAGCTGGAGGAT
>CAIWEX010001084.1 GCA_903911795.1 uncultured Schlesneria sp. | reverse complement strand
CCGGCTTATGGCGAAGATGCTTCAGAGCGTTCGGCAAGATCATCGATGATCCCTGGCTGCTGGTGTTGGCAGAGGATCTCCGCATTCCTGAGACAATTGGCAGGCGAACGTTAAAAACACGTTTGTTGGCCGCATACACGGAACGGGTGCATCGCGCATCGCACTGCGATAGCGTTGTCTATGGCGCGCTGTTAAGGGTCATCAATCTCGTGCATTCGCCGATGGCTTTGTTTCATCCCTGCATCGTGTGGCGGGTTCTAAAAGCGTCGCTTTTTGCGTCCCGAACGCAGGGGAGCCCCGGTTGCCCTTCTTCGGGTTATAGCCGAGGCCATGCAGCCGTAAATTGAATGACCCTGAATACATTTCACCACGGAGAACCTAGCGCTGGCTTAGCCCGCAACCCATTATGGAGGGATTGGCCGAGGTGTGTTCGAGTGGGTGGAAATTTTGGGTGAAAAAGACGTGAGTCCTTTTGTAGTTGCGCAGCTATGTAGCCGTCGACTGGGGGCATTTGTCAACTGGATCGATCAACGTTGGCTTTCAGTCCTTCAATGGATATCTCTACTTGTACGCGAACAGAGGGCCAGGGTTCTACTCGCCCATTCGATGGGGATCGCAGCCATTGGAAGCAGTCGGCGTCAGTCTTACCGCAAATGCCTCCCGTTGGCGCAATCCACTCATCCCCTTTTGGTCATTCTCGATTCCCCTGATCGTGCTCTCCGCCTACCTGATTCTCTGGACGCCGCGAAACCGACAGGTAGGGGCGGGGCAAAAGTGTGAACCGTCCGCAGCAGAAACCGCACAACAATCGTTGACGGATTTTCGCAGAAAATGAAGTTTCGGTGGGTGGGGGGCTACCAAGGTACTCCCGCTGGGCCAGCCGGAAGGTCCGCGAGGTGAGAGATGATGGCACACAAGAAGCAATCCAATTCCGTTGAAGCCCGAACGACCGCTCGACCGTAAGTCGAGTTACGAAGTGGATGTGCCGAAGGAATAGTGCGGGTCGCACTTCCGTGTCGCGTCGAAACATCGGTTAGACATTGCAATTTGATGCCCGCGGGACGCCGCAGTTAAACGGAATGCGCTCTAGCCCTCCAGCGGTGTAGGATCTCAAACTGTACCATTTCAAGAAATTGCCGGGTTGCTATTTTACGTGAAAGGGGTAGCATGCTGAACATTGAACGAGCCCCGAGTGGAAAACTCGTAGTTCTGGTCATCGGAAGACTAAATGCAGGGTCGCCCGGCTGGTGCCGGGAAACCCTTTATTGAGTAGGCCGACGCGATGGAAACTCCCCGTGGAGATTCCATCGCGTCGGCTTTTTTGTTTTCGGCTGCGAAGGAGTTCAACATGGTCAATGAACAAATACAGTCAGCGAATTTGAATGGTGTTAAGGGCATTGTTGAGCGGCAGGTGGATAGGATTCAGACCAAGACCGGCGAAGCCCGAAGCAACGTCGAAAAGTACCTCTGACGATGCGTCATCCATTTCGTCCTGAGTCGTGGTGGCCATTGCTGTTGACGGCGGCGACGGAATGGTTCAAACACACGTCACAGTTGGGCGCTGCGCTGGCGTTTTATACGATCTTTTCGATCGCTCCGATTTTGGTCATTGCACT
>CAIWEX010001083.1 GCA_903911795.1 uncultured Schlesneria sp. | reverse complement strand
TCGTCAGTGCTGGTAACTCGCTTGTTCAGTTCACTCGCATCAGGCTTCGCAGGAACAATGGCCATCTTCCCGGACTCAGCCGGTTTAGTAGCCCCGGACCGCAAATCCAGTCGCAATCCAGCTTGACGCTCCTTCTCATCCGGGCCATGGCACGCGAAGCAGTTATCCGCCAGGATCGGTCGAATATCACGATCAAACCTGATCGGACTCACCACCCCGTCCGAAGGCTCAGCCCCCTGAATTGCGATACTGGTACAAAGCAGTCCGGCACAAAGAAACAGCGCGAAGCTGCAGTAAAGCATTCGTGACATCAAGGTGATCTCCATCGGTAGCATACGCGACGAAAAGATCATCCCGAGTTCCCCGACGGGGTTCAACGGCAAACGGTTGCCGTTTTCTACTTCGGGAATGGATGATCACCGGCAACAATGCAACTGAATGAACGTCTCTTGTTCCCACCTCTTTTGAACCGTTGAACAAGACTGAGCGTAACATTCCCGTGACGTGGCGACACCATCTTCGCGTGTGTTATTGAACATTCAGATCGATTGAGCCGCACTCGCGCAACGCACGAAAAAGCTGCATAAAACATGCAACTCACAAATAATAGAGTATTGTTGTGTAGCAATTTAATTGACGATAGTCTACAATTGTACGACACTGCGGTTGCTGGGGCTCTGGAGCCACCGTGCTGGCATTTTCGGAAACTACTGATGAACACCGACGCACCTGCGCCTATGATCGATTCTGAAGCACTTCCTGGCGATGACCGTGGCTTCGGTTCGGCTGCACCAGCCCCATCTGCAATTCCAGACGAGATAATCCATCTCAAGGAAGCCTGGCGATGGGTGTCAACCAGAGCCTGGGTCTGGCGCGTCCTGATTTATCTGCTCTTGGTGGCGCCGCTTTTTGTGTCGGGACCACTTCCCAGTTTTCCACTGCCCCTAAACGTCGTCTGGCCGCGAATTCACTCGGGTGACGAACCCCACTACCTCGTCATACTGAGCAGCTTGATTCAGGATGGTGATCTGGATTTAGCGAATAATTACAACTCAGTCCACGCGGGGGGAGGCGACGCTGGGCGTTCGTTTGCCGGGCAGCCACTGGATCATCATGTGAGTTGGTATGACAATGGGAAATATATGTTGTGGTGGCAGGTGTTCGAGATCGAGCCTGGAAAGTGGTCGCGACAACCCAATGGGGATCCCGTTCCGACTCTTCGCGCCGACCACCTGACAACCGCGCTGCCTGAGCGTCAGTATTCCTGGCACCCACCCGGTATCGCAATTCTCTTAGCGATCCCCACTTATCCGTTTCGGGGAACAGGGGGTGTAGAGAGTGTCGCGCTGATTTGCACAGCCTTAACGGTGGTTCTGGCTTGCTTTTTCTTTGAAAAGCTCATTACTCCGTTCGTAAACAACTGGCAGCAACAATTGCTCGTGACTGGTACCGTGTTTCTGGGGACACCGATCTGGCATTATGGTCGGACGCTGTTTAACGAACCGTATCTGCTGTGCTTCTCCTTGGCGGCATATGCACTCGCTTTACGGTACAACCGCTATGTTGCGGCGGGGACGTGTATTGCTCTTGGGATCTGGATGAAACCACCTTTTGCATTGCTTGCCATTCCACTTGCAATGAATTGTGTTATCAAAAAGCAATATTTCGCAGTTTTCCGTCTGTTTTCACCTCTCGCTGTCGCGGTTGCGCTGCTCTTGTGGATGAATCAACAAATGCATGGGTCCGTCGGGGCATCCTCGACGGCCTGGCAATGGGGCAATCCCATTGCCGGGTCTTTCAAGCTGTTTTTTTCCATTGAACACGGCATTCTAATGTATTCACCGATCGTCGTGGTCGCCTTTGTCTGCCTGCCCCAATTCTTTACGAAGCGATTTCCAGAATCAGCGATCTTTGGATTGGCCTTCATACTCTATTTTTTACTCATGGTGAGCTGGGTGTCCTGGCACGGCGGTTACTGTTTCGGACCACGAATGGTCATCCCCGTTCTACCATTCCTGCTCTTGCCATTGTGCGGCTTCTTTGATTCCGATTACGCGACAAAGCTCCTCGGATCTAAGACGGTGCCGATTCTGGCAGTCATTTCGATTGCGATTAATGCAATTGGAGCGTTTGGGTGTGGCTGGATTTGGA
>CAIWEX010001082.1 GCA_903911795.1 uncultured Schlesneria sp. | reverse complement strand
TGCAGTGAGCCACGAAACCAAGCCACCGGCGCGGTATACAGAAGCGACGCTCGTTCGCGCTCTGGAAGCCGACGGAATCGGTCGCCCCAGTACGTACGCGTCGATTATCGGGACGATCCAGGACCGAAAATACGTGGTCAAGACCGGGAACCAACTGATCCCGACGTTTACTGCGTTCGCGGTGACCAAGCTGCTGGAAAACTATTTTCCGAACCTGGTGGATCTCGGTTTCACCGCCAAGATGGAACAGGATCTGGACGATATTGCCAACGGGGAAGGCCATCGCCAGCAGTACCTGAGTCAGTTCTATCTGGGTGCGACTGGCCTGGATGAAATGGTGAAGACGAAAGAAGAATCGATCGACCCGCGCCTGGCCTGTACGCTGATTTTCGACGGTCTCAACTCGAGAATTCGCGTCGGAAAATTCGGGCCCTATCTGGAGTCAGAACGCGATGGCCAGCCCGTCACGGCATCGATTCCTCCGGATATGGCACCAGCTGACATCACGAATGAGGTGGCCGAGAAACTGATCGATTTGAAGCAGCGAGGTCCCCAATCGCTCGGAGTTCACCCGGAATTGGGACTTCCGATCTTCCTGCTGGTCGGTCCATTTGGTCCCTACTTGCAACTGGGCGAAGTTGCAGAAGACGGAACAAAGCCAAAACGAGTCTCCATTCCCAAGGGCCGCGATCCCCAGACGGTTCAGTTCGAAGAGGCGATGGCGTATCTGGGTCTTCCGCGACAACTGGGAGTTCACCCGGAAACGGGCCACGTGGTGAATGCCGGGATCGGCATGTACGGTCCCTATGTGAAGCACGAAAAGGTCTTCGCGTCGCTCGGCAAGACCGACGATGTTTTGACAGTCGATCTGCCACGTGCGCTGGAACTGATCGCAGCAAAAAAAACTAAAGCCCCCGTATTGCCGCTCAAGGAACTGGGGAAACATCCCGACGATAACGAGCCTGTCGCTGTGTACGAAGGACGCTATGGAGCGTACATCAAGCACGGCAAGGTCAATGCGACAATCCCGAAAGAACGCGATCCATTGCAGGTCACCTTGGAGGAAGCTCTGCCATTGCTGGCCGAACGAGCCGCTCGCGGCCCCGCCACCAAACGAGGTCGTGGTGGTCGGACGGCAAAAGGTGCAGCGGCCGCTCCGGTGAAGAAAGTCGCTAAGAAGAAAGCTGCGAAAAAGGCTGCGAAGAAGAAGGCTGCTGAAGAATAGTTCCGTTTGATCGAGTTTTGGGTCCGCAACTTAATCGTCACGATGGGGATTCGCCCTGATGGTGACTGAGCTACCAGAAGTCGAAAATACGAAGTCTGGCGATCCGCAACGCCAACGACCCGAGAGTCATTTTTCCGGATCGTCGGTACGGCTGATTGTTTGTTGCCTGGTCGCATTCGTGGCTGGAATTCTGGCCGGCCGCGCGGACAGAAGTCTGCGATGGGCAGTCGTTTGTGTATTTGAGCATGCACTCATTAATTACGGCAAAGATACCCCACTCGGTAGTCGCAACAGATGGTTGGATCATCTTCAAAACTCGATATACGCAATTGAAGGGACGGGTAATTCAGACGCGATGTTGTCGACCGAAATCCGGCTGCTAGATCATCCAGATACGTTGGTGCGATGGGCCGCAATGATGTTTCTCGAAGCTGACCGGCAAGCTGTTGAAGCGGTGCCGAAACTGATAGCCATCGCTCAAGATCCGACACACCAACCGACAGATAGAAATGATGCTCGTAAAGAGGCGTTATTTATTCTAAAGAAGCTGTTGGACCCGTTGCCTGAAGAAGCCGATATTTTGGAGCGTCCAGCGGAAGGGGATTCAGCGAAGTTGTGATGACCGGGCGATTGAATTCCTCTTAAGCCGCATGGATTAACAAGGTTGCAGATTCGGCACTGGTGGAGTGATTTCTTGTTTCATCGATAGAAGAAGGCAATAGGCGATATTAACAAAGCGGCTCAGATTTATGACCCAAAAGCAAATAACTGATATTCGTCCGTCGGTCTCTTTCTGCGTCAATCATGTGCCTCAACAGCCGACATG
>CAIWEX010001081.1 GCA_903911795.1 uncultured Schlesneria sp. | reverse complement strand
GTCAATGACTCGATCCTCAGGAACGACTGATGCGCATTGAAGAGATTCACCAACGTCTGGTCGACAAGTTCGGTGGCGAGGCCATTCGCGAGCTGAAGACCGGTGTCAAAGATCCCTGGATCGAAGTCGCAGCCGACCGGATTGCCGATGTCGCTGCATTCATTCATGACGACCCCGACTTGGCACTAGATGCCTTGAATGATCTGTGTGGATCGGACTGGCTCGAAACCGACGCCAAGAAGAAGACTCCATGTGAACCGCACGTCGAAGTCGTCTATCACCTGTACAGCTACACCCACAAGTATTTCTGTAAGCTGAAGGTCAAGGTTCCCCGCTGGCACGACGGCAAGGCTGGCAGCCTGCCCCGCGTCCCCACTGTTTCGCACGTCTGGGGAATCGCCGACTGGCACGAACGCGAAGCCTATGACCTGGTCGGTATCGAATTCACAGGCCATCCCAACCTGCGCCGGATCCTTTGTCCGGAGGACTGGGAAGGTCACCCGCTTCGCAAAGATTACGAGTTTCCATTGGAATACCACGGAGTCCGCGGGAAGTAACGATCCTTTTTTTGAACACTTTTGGACGGCATTGTCCTGCTTGACGACGTGATTTTCGGATTCGACCCTCAGCCGGAACGCGCTAGCGTCCGGTTCAGTCGTAACGCAGCAAGCCCGAATAACTGAGAAGACCATGAGCCTGACCCTCGAAGATCCTCGCATCGTCGAATTCGATGTCCGTACTGACGAAATGCTCGTCAACATGGGCCCGCAGCACCCCAGTACGCATGGCGTGCTGCGTCTGCTGCTGAAGACCGACGGCGAAATCATTCACGAAGTCACTCCACACATCGGTTACCTGCATCGCTGTGCCGAAAAGATCGGCGAAAACCTTTCGCCCCCGCAATGGATTCCCTACACCGACCGGATGGACTATCTCGCCGCCATGAACATGAACCTCGGGTTCAGCCTGGCGGTCGAAAAGTTGATCGGGATGGAAGTCCCCGAAAAAGCGATGACGCTACGAGTCATCATCTCGGAATTGAACCGCATCGCCAGCCATCTAGTTGGGATGGGTGCCTACGGCCTGGACCTGGGGACCTTCAGCCCGTTCCTGTACGCCTTCCGTGAACGTGAAATCATTCTCGACCTGTTCGAAGAGGCCTGTGGTGCTCGACTGACTTACAGCTACCTGACAATCGGTGGGGCGACTCACGATCTGCCCGGTGTAATCACGATTCCCCCCGGCCTGGCACAACTGACCGGCCGTGATCCCAACATGCAGTTGCAATGGGCCGACGCGCTCCGGATGTTCCTCGACTGGATGGCACCGCGGATCAAGGAATACCACACCCTGCTGACTCGCAATCAGATCTTCATCAAGCGGACTGCGAACCTGGGGATTCTGACACGGGAAATGGCGATCAGCTACGGCTGCACCGGACCCGTTCTTCGCGGCAGTGGTGTCGATCACGATTTGCGACGTGACGGTGAATCGATCTATACCCGGATGTACGAAGGCTACAAGTACAAGATCCCGGTCGCGCCGTTCAACGACGCCGAATTTGGCAAGCTTCCTCGCGAAGTCGTGCTGGGCGACAACTGGTGCCGGTTCTTCGTCCGCATGATGGAAGTCGCCCAGTCGATCGAAATCGTCCGCCAGGCTTTGGATCGCTACCCCAGTTCCAAGGGAGAGCACCGCGTCCCGTTCAAGATGAACACAAAGCTTCCGTCAGACGAAGTCTATCTGGAAACCGAGTGCCCACGCGGCCAGATGGGCTTTTACGTTGTCGGCGACGGCGACGGAGAACCCTTCCGG
>CAIWEX010001080.1 GCA_903911795.1 uncultured Schlesneria sp. | reverse complement strand
TTACGTCGCGGCGTGAAGCGGTGCCAGCCTGGTTCGACACTGCTCATCGGGTTGTCGGGCGGTGCGGACAGCGTGGCGTTGTTTCGCGGCCTGTTGGAAGTGCGGTCGGAACTTGCGTGTTCCCTTCACGTCGCCCACCTCAACCACCAGCTTCGCGGCGAGGCGAGCGATGCGGACGCTCGTTGGGTTGAGGATTTGTGCCGATTGCATGGAGTGCCGGTGACGGTTGGAACGGTTGCAATCAACCCGACGGCTGCAGGAATCGAAGAAGTGGCACGGGGTGCTCGCCATCGCTTTCTAGACGAAACCGCCGAGGCCATCGGTGCTGACACGGTCGTCACCGCTCATACGGCCGACGACCAGACAGAAACCGTTCTGCATCACTTATTTCGAGGGACAGGTCTGGCTGGCCTGCGAGGGATTCCCTCGGTCCGATCGACTGAAATGGGTTGCCGACTGGTCCGTCCGATGCTGTCGATCCGCCGGAGTTTAATCGAAGCGTATCTGGCCGAAATTGGTCAGGACTTTCGAACAGACGCCACCAACACCGACACCACATTCACCCGCAACTGGTTGCGCCACAATCTGTTGCCACAACTGCGACAGCAGTTTGGTGACCGGGTCGACGGATCTCTGTTGCGGCTGGTTGAGCAGGCTGCCGAGATGGAGCAGACATTCGCGGAACTGGCGGAACGACTGTTAAATCAAGCGCTGCTGGATGTTCAACCCGCTTCCGTGCGGCTGAATACTCGATTGCTTGCGGATCAGCCGGTGCATCTGGTGCGTGAAATTTTCTGTGTCATCTGGCGGCGTCAGGAGTGGCCTCGACAGGGAATGGGATATTCCGAGTGGAATCGGCTGGCTGACGTGGCTCGGGCGGGGGGAAATGCCAACCTTCCGGGTGGGATTCGGGCGAGGCACTCGTCAGCGGGATTGCTGGTCTTGGAAAAAACCGATCGGTAATCGGTACTGCGTTTGTAGAAAGATGCGTTCCGACTGGTTAGCATTTCCGATTCGCATTTCTGCGCGGCGTACGGGGTCGTATGGCTGAGATAGGAAATTGCTGCTGGGAACAGCTCACGTGTGGCTGGGTTGAAGAGTCAGTCTGGTAAATGGACCGGCCAGATTCTCGAACCCGGCATGCGACGTTCGCTACCAGTGCAAGATCGTTGCCAAGGATTTGTTTTGTACGAACGCGCTATAACTCCAAACTTTTTTTGTGGTGGAAACAACGATGAGTAACGGGAGTAGTGAGCCAGTTGCTGCCAATGCGCAACGACTGCTGTGGGCAGGCTTCATGGCGATTCTCGCCGCGGGGGTCGGTTTTGCAATTCGTGGGGGGATCTTCGACAACTGGCAGGCCGCGTTCAACTTCAGCAGCACTCAACTGGGTGCGATCGGTGGGGCCGGTTTTTCCGGATTCTGCTTCGGGATCATCATTGGTGGTGTGCTGTGTGACAAAATTGGCTACGGCAAACTGGTTGCCACGGCATTTGTGCTGCACGTCTTGTCCGCTGTTGTGACATTCGGAGCATCGACTCCAGAAAATGCCTACAACATGCTGTACTGGGGGATGTTCCTGTTCGCACTCGCCAACGGATGTCTCGAAGCCGTGGCGAATCCGCTGGTCGCAACGTTGTTCCCCGAAAAGCGAACTCACTACTTGAATATCCTGCACGCCAGTTGGCCAGCCGGTTTGATCCTGGGTGGTATTCTCGGCTGGATTCTCGACGACCGCATGAAGCTTGACTGGAAGATCCAGTTGTCGTTGTACCTGATCCCGACCGCCATCTACGGCGTGATGTTCATGGGACAGAGCTTCCCGAAATCGGAAGCTTCGAAGCGAGGCTTGAAGCTTGGTGAAATGCTGCAGGACGTTGGCCTGCTGGGTGGGCTGGTTGTCTGCTTCCTGCTGTCGATGTTCATGGGTGACGTCCTGAAGTCGGTCGTGGACGAAACGATCGCCAAGTACATTGGTTATGCCGTGGGAGCTGGATTGCTCCTGGCAGTCGGAATCATCACGAAGTTCTCTGTTGGCTCGGTCCTGATGTTTGTGCTGTTCCTGACGCATGCCCTCGTTGGTGCAGTGGAACTGGGAACAGACGGCTGGATTCAGAACATCACCGGAAACATTCTTTCTTCGGAAGAAGGCAAGATCCTATTCGTGTTCACTTCGGCATTGATGTTTGCATTGCGATTCTGTGCAGACTTCATTGAGAAGAAGATCGGTATGTCTCCCGTTGGGATTCTGCTGGTCTGTGCTGTACTGGCTTGCCTCGGCTTGAATCTGACGAGCCGGATTGATGCCTTTGCGGGTGCGATCCTGGCTTTGACCGTGTACGGCATCGGTAAGACGTTCTTCTGGCCAACGATGCTGGCCGTCGCTTCCGACCGATTCCCGCGAACGGGTGCCATCGCCATCAGTATCATGGGTGGTATCGGTATGATGTCGGCCGGTCTGATCGGGTCGCCTGGCTTGGGCTATTTCAAGGATCGTTACTCGGGCGAAGCCCTGAAAACAGCAAATGTCGCGTCCTACGAAGCAAACAAGGCTGAAAAGCCCAGCAAGTTCCTGGTCTTCCCGGATGCCGTTGGTATCGATGGAAAGAAACTGGGAGCCGCTCAGAAGGAACTCGACAAGATTCGTGAAGAGGGTGCCTCAGGCAAGGCCGCGTTTGAGAAGCTCAAACCAGAAGATCGCGTCCTGATCGAAGCCAGTATCACGGGTGATCGGAACACGCTCGTCGCAGACTCGTGCATCCCCGCAACAATGGCCGTGATCTACCTGATTCTGCTGATCTACTTCAAGTCGATCGGCGGCTACAAAGCGGTCACGATTGAAAGCGGGACCGCATTGGGAACGGCAGAGAACTGAAAGCGTTTTGACCGAGGGCCGGAGAGAAGACCTTGGGTCAGACGATTCGGCGCGGTTAACAGAAACGCGCCTGCAGTGAACTTTTCTTCAGCCGGGAGCATCTGCAAAGATGTTCCCGGCTGTTGCGTTTCCTGGTTCTGGTTCTGGACAATGCGGATATGACCGTCAATTCTCCCCAACGCGAATTCGCAGTTGAAGTCGTTCGCCAATTGAGGTCAGCGGGGCACACGGCTCTGTTCGCCGGCGGATGCGTACGCGACCTGCTGTTGGGACGGCCCGCGAAAGACTACGACGTGGCTACTACCGCGACTCCCGAGCAGGTTCGCAGTCTGTTTGGCCACAAACGGACATTGCCGGTCGGAGCAAGTTTTGGGGTCATCATCGTCCTGGGCCCGCGCGAGGCGGGGCATGTCGAGGTGGCTACGTTTCGCACCGAAGGTCCCTATCAAGATGGTCGTCGTCCCTCCAGCGTCGCCTTCTGCAATCCCGAAGAAGATGCTCGTCGACGTGACTTCACCATCAACGGCATGTTTTACGATCCGATGGAAGCACGCGTTCTGGATTTCGTCGGAGGCGAAGCTGACTTGTCATCCCGAGTCGTGCGTGCCATCGGTGATCCTCATGAGCGAGTCCGCGAGGACAAACTTCGAATGCTGCGCGCTGTCAGGTTCGCAGCGACTCTCGACTTCGCACTCGATCAAATTACCGCCGAAGCCGTTCGGGAAATGGCAGGGCAACTGATCATCGTCAGTGCGGAGCGGATTGCACAAGAGCTCAAGAAGATGCTCGTCGACAGGCATCGTCGTCGGGCGATCGAATTGAGCGAAGAGGTGGGGCTATTACCTATTATTCTGCCAGAATTGAACCGTGAAACTCGCGAACCTGCAGCGCACGAAATCACCTTGCGTATGCTGGAACTGCTCGAACATCCGTCGTTTGAACTGGCACTCGCCGTCTTAATACATTCGCTGACAGCACCAACCGTCGCCATGCAGATTTGTCGGCGTCTGAAACTGTCGAACGATGAACTTGAGCGGATCAACTGGCTTGTGGCTCATCAGGACGATCTGTTCGATGCCCCGGCACAGTCGCTGGCTCGCCTGAAACGAACGCTGGCTCATCCGTTCCGCGACGACCTGATTTCTCTAATGCGAGTGAAGTTGCTGGCAACAGAATCAAATTTGCAACCGGCCTTATTCTGTGATGAATACCTGACGCGAACGCCTCACGATGTGATTGACCCCGTTCCTTTGATTACGGGTGACACGCTGAAGTCGCTCGGGATGAATCCCGGTCCGACATTTCGAACTCTGCTGGAAACCGTTCGAGATGCGCAGTTGAACGGCGAGATCACAACCGCAGACCAAGCCATTGAGATGGCGAGAATGATTGCGGACTCCATGGTTGGGTAGGGATGCGAACCGTTCCTGGTTCGTGGTGCTTTGTTGCTAGTGGATTCTTAGTTAGTCCACACGAGGCCCTCAAGTGTGACATTGTTGGGGGCTGAATTGATCGCAGCCTGTTGCCTTTCGGTAAGTTCAAATCGTCTTTGGCAATGGAATCGGCAGAAACTGCTTGAGTTTGTTCCGATTCTCGTACGTGTAATTCCCCGTCACGGCATGGAATGCAACCGAACACAGCAATACGTGCAGGTCTCGATCTCTGTGATGAGAGTCGCACAAAGTCTTTCAGTGGTTTGATTAGGAAATAGCCGATAGTCTCTTCAACCCTCCAACAATCCAGCCACTGCAAGGATGCAAATGATCCATCAACCATCTCAGACGGATATTGCACCGCCGAATGTTGAGTCCGTATTTGGATTTCTGTTGCTGGGCGGCACGTTGAACGGAGCTCAGATCCACGATATTCGTCTGGCAAATGAACTTCATTCGCGAGGATGTCGCGTCTGCGTCTGGTGGGTCGTTGAACGTCCGAAATCGTCACCGCTCAATCCAGGAATTGAAGAACGGTTTCTGTTTCACTCGTTTCGCTATGCGGCTGGTCGTATCTCGCCTGTTCTCGATCAGCTTGGAAAGCTCTCCTGCTGGCTCCTTAGTGACAAAGTACGCTCAGCGATTTCCCAGAAAATCCCCTGGTGCGTTTCGGGGACGTTGCGAGGACTGATCAAAGTCGTGTGTCAGGGTGTTGAATCCGACCCGAAGCTTATTCGACGACTTGCTCACGAATTGACGAATTCGCGAGTCACTCATCTGATCGGAACAATCGAGATATTGGGGTTGTTTGCCAAAGCGGCACGTGAACATGTTCCTCACCCGCTCAAGTACCTGGTGCAGTTTCAGGGCTACGAAACCTATGCTCCATACGCCGCGAAACTCGGGCTTGAAGAAAAGATGTACGAGCGCATTCGGGAAGCGGTCGACGCCTCGGACTTTCCGGCCGTGTCTGTCAGTACTCCCTATAACCAGAGAGTCAATGACGAAGTGGGCATCCCCATGACGATGATGCGAGTGGTTCCGCCAGGGGTACCTATCGCTCCGTCGATGGACCGCACCAATGCGACTGCGATGGTCCGCCAGAAGTTTGCTGAGTTCGATGAAACGATTCCGCTGGTCAGCTATCTGGGGCGGCGTGATTCGGAAAAGGGGATTGATCTGCTGATTTATGCCGCTCGCATCTTGCGTGAGCGTGGCCACACGTTCCAGTTGGCGATCTGCGGCCCGACGGCATTCGGTTCCCGATATGCGATTGCGTGCCGCCAGATTGCTCAGGTTCTGCAGGTTCCTGTCCTGGCGAGTGACTATGTGTCAAATGACCTGAGAACGGCGCTGTTCCGAGCGAGCACATGTCTGGTCTACCCGTCAATCCACGCGGAACCGTTCGGGATGGTACCAGTTGAAGCCATGGTGCAGGGGACTCCTGTGGTTGTGCCCGATACGGGTGGCGTCGCGGAGCTTCCATTCCATGGGAATCTGCAGGGGGGACTGAACTTCAAATCCTGGGATTCAGGGGATCTGGCGAGTCAAATTGAGCGACTTCTTTCAGATGTCAAATTGCACTCAAGACTCTCTGCAGACGCACCGTACATTGCGGCTCAGTATTCGGTCGAACTTTTCACCGACCGGACATTGCGTCACATGGGACTTCCGACACAGACTCGGCCAAATGTCGCTGTCGCGAGCGACACGAATCAACAGCGTACTATGCGTGCTGCCTGATGCTGTTTGCGAACAAGGGCGATCGAAGTGCTCTTGCAGCGAGGAACTATCGCGCTGCTTTGAGTTGCACCGGCTGCATCCCACGAACCGTGATCGTGTCAGCACCCCACTCCTGACGGAAGCTTCGGTCGCCAATAATCCCCATGGACTGATTGACGGCCTTTTTCAGATCGACACCTTGAGCTGGAACCAGGTATGCCAGCAGTTTTCCGCCTGGGGCGACCAAGGCGTACTGTGGGCCGCCTGGAAATGTCTGCGTCATGGGAACGATCATTCCAGCCCCGGCAAAGTTCTGATTTGCGGGTCGAGGTGCCTCGGCGGGTGGATTTCCTGTCGAAGCGATCGGCCCGCCGGGATTAGGCTGCGGTTGTGGTCGAGTTTGCATCGGGGGTGATTCAGACTCGGGACTGCCCCCGTTGGCGCGAATTTCAGCCTCACGCTGTAACTGAGCCAACTGCGCATCGCGCTGCTTGGTCTCCTCGCTGATTTTCAAAAAGCTTTGATAGTCGCGCTGAGTCTTCTGATAACGGGCGACCGCATCCAGTCGCAAGGCAATCGTCTTACTCTGCGAAGGCTGCGTCGCGTCGTTATCGAGCTGCGTGTATTGCTGTTCAATTTCCTGAAGGTTCCAGGATGCCGGTTCGAGCTTGATCATTTCTCGAAACTGCGAGTCCACGCCGTTCAGGCGATCGAGAAAAGCCGATTCGGAATTGGGAGCGGCTGGTCCAACGGGCTTCTTCGGTCGTAAATTGGAATTCCCCGGCCCTGTGACCGAATCCCCCGTGGAAATCGGATGGGTAAAGGCATCGGGATCGATTTCAATCTGATCGGCTACCGGCCCGGAAGGCTTCCTGCGTGGTGCAGATTCTCCGGGAAATGGCTCAGACTGAATCGCATCGGCCGCGACGATTCCCCGTCGATGAATCCAGCGCCATTCGCGCTGAATTGGACTGATTTTGTACATCTTTTTGGGGCCATCATCGAACGCGAAAGATTTCTCGCCCAGGATCTGTACTGCGTTGCCTTTGGACAGACTTCCCTGAATCGTCGTGAATTCGTCGACACTCAAGGCACTTCCGACATGCACGACGACCTTGTTCGAAATGAGAACCCCGGTCGTATCTCCTGTACGCTGGACATGTTCGGCACGAATCCAACTGAAGCTGCCGGGTGGCGGAGTGATCATGCACCAACCCCCCAGGTCATGTCGAATGACAGTGACCTTGTCCCCTTTTTTCAGCTTGTCCGTGGGATAAAAATTCGGTCCAGGACCGCTGCGAACGTATTCTCCATCCGTTTCGACGATCGCTTGATAGGGAAACTTACGTTCTTCGGCTCCGAGAACCGCGCAGCAGAAGACAACGATGACTGTGGGAGTCAGAAATGGAATTCGCATCAGTGGCCTCCTTGCCGAGATCCACCCCGGGCGAAATCTGAAGATTGCGATAGCGAAGTTCGCAGGTCCTTGACCATAGAACCAACCGTCAGAAACAGCATCGGGAAATGGGAATTGAGTTCTAGTGGACCGGCAAAATCTGCTCAAGACCGATTTGCCGCTCGCCACAGTTCCTTTTCTGAAAGAGAAGGGCTTCAGCTCGTACCCACAAGCGTCTGCATGCCGGACGGATTTTCCAATTGTCTTTTCGCTGAATTCTGCTGTTGGACAGCTCGAAAGCCCTTCTGGCGAGATGATACTCGCTGAATCGTCATGTGCGACCAAGAACTGAGTTCATCTTGCAGCGCTGTCGCTGCTGAATTAGAAGTCTCCCCTCCCTTTTCCCACTCATGTCTTGCGAGAATTCTGTTGCGGTGTCCCTGCGCAGCGGGGTACCCCTACGAGGTGTTTCATGCCAAATCCCCGGTTTGTAGCTGTGCTGTTTGTCACGTTATTGATGCTGGCAGGTTGTACGACAGCCCGACAATCGAATACCGCACGAACCGCTCGCGAGCAGTTGCTGATTTCAAACGCGGTGGACCAGGCGTTATCAAAAGTTGATTTCGCTTCGTTTCAGGGACAGCGTGTGCTGGTCGACGAAAAGTATCTCGACTGCACTGACAAAGGCTATGTCGTTGGATCTATTCGACATCGCCTGATGATGAATGGTGCCAGCATCGCAGCGAAGCCGGAAGAAGCGGATGTCGTCATGGAAGTCCGCAGCGGCGGGGTTGGCACCGATGATGCCGACTCGTACCTGGGGATTCCTCAAATTGTGCTTCCCGGGATGCTGACGCTGCCTGAGGTGAAACTGGTCACACGCAACCGCCAATCCGCACTCGCCAAACTCGGTCTCGTCGCCTACGACGCCAAGAATCATCAGTTACTCGGGGCAGGTGGGGTCTCGTCGTCGATGTCCGATGACAGCAACCTGTTTGTATTGGGGATCGGTCCCTTCCAGTCTGGATCTGCCAAGCAAGAGTTGATTGAAACGACTCCCCGCCGCCTGAATCAACCCAATCAGCCGATTCCATCCACGGTCGCTTTTCAACCTGCGGAATCCGCAGACCATCCGAATCGTCTGCAATTGACGGGTGATCAGAAAACAGAATAGTCGCACAGTTCACTTCACAATTGCTCGCGATGGCAAGTCATCGAATTTGTGGCTCCGTTGGTTCCGGATTAGATGACCACTCAATACCGACTGCACCCTCTGGTTGCGGTGTCCTCAATTCGATTCACAACCGTGAATTGACCGGAAAGTGGGCCCATTTTCCATCCATCAAAACAGTCGCATTTTGATGCGATGGTGACATTTCGAATCGTGTTGCCACATGTCACCATTCCTGGTGATGAATCGCAACATCTGATTTGTGGACGCCAACTCGTGATTATGCCGTAACTGATTACATGAATTTTGCTTGTGGCAATCAGATTGCCCGTAAACGGACTCTGGTACGACGTTTGCCTTAACGTCATCCCATCAAAAGAACGAGTCCTCAAAACGAGTGAAATGAGCAGTCATGAACATCAGTGGTCACAATTCGCATCACGTCAATCACGTGGCCCCCATTCATCACGCTCATCGACAAATGATCCACATCCGAGTCATGGGTCATGCCAACACCCGGATCGCTCACCGCGTTAAAGCAGATGGCGAAGTCCACAGTGTTGCTGTGGCAGGTGCTCGCACAAGTCACACCATCAATGTCCTCGCGTAGCCGCCATCACCGTTCGACATCAAAGCCATTCATTGACTGCTGTCGACCAAACCATTCCGTCGAACTTCTTGGGCCTGTCGACGACGTGAGACCGTGGAACGAGTTTTCAACCGGATTTTAGCCCAACCGTGCAAGATCCCCTTCAGCCCCTTGCGGCTTCGGGACGTGACGGCATGACCGATACATTCGGACGAAATTGCCTGCGATCAACGATCCTTAGAGGCAATTGAAGGACCGTCGGGTCGTTGGCATCTGTAACGTCAGGGAAGTAACGGGGACTCAAGCTCCCCCGGCGACGGGATCATTCGAATCACGTCGGTGTATGGACAGAGTCTTTTCTCGTTCTGGCACATAGAAAATTCGTTCCGACACTTCCGTCTGTTTGCGAGATGTCTATGGCAACTGATTCTACCAGTGACTCGCTTCAGTTGACCGTTCCTGCAGTCGGAACTCGGCATGCGGTCCTGGCATCGACAGTGTTTGCGATTACGGTATTTGGCAGTGCATTTCTACTGTTTCTCGTGCAGCCACTGCTGGGAAAATACATTCTGCCATGGTTCGGCGGCAGTCCGTCCGTCTGGACGACATGCATGCTGATCTTTCAGGCGTTGCTCTTTTTTGGCTATGCCTATGCGCATCTGCTGTCGCGACTGCCATTGCGCTGGCAGGCGACTTTGCATGCCGGAATGCTGGTGGCGGCGGTCTGCACGCTGCCGATCACTCCAGATTCCCGATGGAAGCCTACGGAGATTTCGGATCCGGCGAGTCAAATCATTTTACTGGTCCTGGCCTGCGTAGGACTCCCGTATTTCCTGTTATCAGCAACGGGACCTTTGCTGCAATCCTGGTTTGCCAGGACGCAACCGGGTATCTCTCCCTATCGACTATACGCCCTCTCTAACATCGGTTCTCTGCTGGCGCTTCTGGCGTATCCATTCGTCTTTGAACGCTGGTTGGCAAAACCAGATCAGACGGTAGCGTGGTCATGTGCATTTGCACTGTTTGCGATCCTCTGCTCCGTTTGTGCGGCGTTGGTCTGCTGGCAGGTAGGTGCCACTGGCAAAATCGTCCGAACAGAACTCGATGCAGGTATTTCACAATCGAGTCCACCGACAGCTGGATTGGTCCTGCTCTGGTTTGCACTGTCGATGGTCGCTTCGATGTTTCTTCTCGCCTCGACCAACCAGATCTGCCTGGATGTGGCGGTCATCCCATTCCTGTGGGTGATTCCTCTGGCGCTCTACTTGCTGACGTTCATCATCTGTTTCGACGGTGATCACTGGTATCAACGTCGAGTATTCCTGACGATTTCGGTACTGACGATGCCGATCGCCTGTTTCTACACGTTGCTTCCCGCCAGTGGTTCACTGGTGTTTCAACTGGGAATCTACTTCACAGCACTGTTCGCCGGTTGCATGGTCTGCCATGGTGAACTGGTACATCTGAAACCTTCACCGAAATACCTGACTCTATTTTATTTGACGATTTCCGCGGGAGGTTCTTGTGGGGGACTGTTCGTTGGTTTACTGGCTCCGGCGATCTTTGTCGACTACTACGAATTTCATGTCGCGGTCCTGGGTTTTGTCCTGTTGGCGGTAATCGTTGTGCTGCGTTCAAGATTGACGGCCCCCCAGTTCCAGCGAGTTGGAATGGCTGCTCTCGTCTTGTGGTGCCTGGCGATTGTCGGTTTCAGTGTCGGTGCGAGGCAGACTTCCAAGTACATGGCCATGTCCCGAAATTTCTATGGAAATCTGAAGGTCGAACGTGAAATCTCGCGAGGCCAGACCCGATCGCCACGACTACTGATTCACGGACGTATCGTGCATGGTGCGCAGAATGTGGCGTCTCCCACACGGCGAATGGAACCGACCACGTATTATGGTCGGAAATCGGGAGTCGGATTGGCGTTCGCACATATCAACCAGAAGCCAGGTCGGCATGTCGGAGTCATCGGACTTGGGATCGGTACGATCGCCACGTACGGTCGAACTGGCGATCGCTTTCGGTTCTATGAAATCAATCCGGCCGTCGTCGACTTCGCACGCAGCTATTTTCTGTTTCTGGCCAAATGCCCCGCAGAGAATGAATGCGTCATTGGCGATGCACGATTGGTTCTGGAACGTGAAGAACCGCAAGCCTTCGACCTGATCGTCCTGGATGCCTTTAGTGGTGATGCGATTCCGGTGCATCTGCTGACAGCAGAAGCGTTCGAAGTCTATTTGCGGCATCTGGCTCCTGGAGGGTTACTCGCGTGCCATGTTTCCAATGTCCATTTCGATCTACTTCCGGTGCTGGCAGGAATTGCTGACGATCAGGGACTGTCCGCCATCCAGATTGATTCCGATGGAAACCCCGCTGAGTTCCAGACGGACGCGACGTGGGTAATCCTGTCACGTGACGCAAATGAACTGGGCACGTTTAAGGAAGGAAAGAACTTCGAATCCGTACGCCGCACGTTCTGGACAGATGACCAGAACAACCTGTTTGACGTACTGACGCGATAGACGATCCCAAGGCATCAATTAGACTCATCCACAGAATCCGAAATGGAATCGTGGTTTTGAACGATCTTTCCACTGTCACAATCAGATAGTACGATTCCGAGAGTTATCGGCGCGTCATACGTCTGGCCACCTTCGGAATTGAGGGAAGCGATCACAATCATTGGGACGTCTGGATCCGTCGTTTCATCCAGGCAGGTCGACGGCTGTTGCTCAATCTCACGCAACGCTTCGACCAGTGCCGGATTCCATGTGGTGCCGTTCATCGACACCAAAGTCTCTGAAGCCCGAATCAAGACGATCGCTTTTCTGGATTGCTCGCGCACTGCTGTGCCGGCAGTCGTCGCGGCATGAAGTAATGATTCAGCAGCTGCAGCGGCGACCGGACCGAGATCGCCTAGAGCCAATGCCGCCTGAACCTGGACGACATCGATATCGTCTTGCAAACGGCGACATAGGACCTCAATCACTTCAGCAGTCGCTCCCATCAATCGAGGTAATACCGTTGTTGCGTGAAGGCGTACGTCCTCATTCGGATCGTCCAGTAATGGCAGAAGCAATGTCCACGTTGATTCTTCGAGATTTCCCCATTTATATAGTGTATCGACAGCTGCCAGTCGAACCTGCGAATTTGCGTCAGTCAATCCGGCGAGAACTCTTTGTTTTGTCGTCGGCTCAGGGAGGCCGAGCAGACCGAGAGCGTGAATCGCTTTGCTGCGGACGTCGGGGTCATCATCTCGGCAGGCACGTTCCAATCCACTCGCCGCGCCAAAGACATCCCTTCCAAGTTTGCCCAGGGACTCAGCCGAACTTGCCCGCATATTCGCGTTGATATGTTGCAATGAGTCGATCAGTGACGGGATCGCCAACTCGGCCATTTGCCCCATCTGCCCCAGAGCGGATGCGGCGAGGGCACTTACCACGATATCCTGATCGCGAAGTGCACGCACCAATCCAGGAACCGCGATCTCGGCCACGCTTTCGCCAATTCTTCCGAGTGCTTCTGCAGCTTTTGCTCTGACAGCGTCGTTTTGATCCGCCAGCGCTGCGACGAGTGCAGGGGCGGTCTCATGAGCAGTTTCACCGATTGTTCCCAATCCTTCAGCGGTATTCGCACGAACGACGTTATCTGGACTGGTCAGACCCATCACCAATCCTGAGGCCGCTTCTCGCTTCAGTTCACCTGACTGTCCAATCGCTGTGGCGACGGCATCGCGGACCTGATCATCCGGGTCTCGCAGCAGAAGTGCGAGTGCCGCAAATGCTGCAGCCGCATCAGTCCCCATGGCACCTAACTCACGAGCCGCCGTAGCTCTTAATTCCGGGCTGGCATCCTGCAAGGTATCGATCAGAGCGGCGACTGTTGCAGCCGACGGACCGGCCATTTTACCCACAGCAAGGATCGCTTCGAGTCGTACGGATTCGATTTCGTCGCGCAGCAGGGCAATAACGGCATCAGTGGCAACTGCTGCAGGCGGGCCAATTCGCCCGAGCGCACGAGCCGCAAGTGCACGAACCATCAACGAACGATCGGATAACGCCCCTTGAAGTACGTGCACGGCAAGTTGAATCGGGTCCACGCCAGCGACGGGAACTGATGCACGCCCCCAGTTCAGCGACGTCAGCGGTCGCCGCCGGATCTCCATGGGAGTGTCCTTCGCGTCTGTCATCGCAGCGCTGTGGCTGGCGATATTTCCCAAGGCTTCGGTGAGACATTGACGTACAATGTCGCTGTCGTCTTGACAGAGTGGGATCAACAGCACGATTGTCTTTCGAACTCGCAAATGTCCGAGCGCCGCCGCTGCGATAGCACGTACGTGTTCATGCTTGTCATGCAGGTGACGGACCAGTGTCGGGATTGCCGCTGGCCCGATTTCGGCCAGAATCGTGGGCAGCCGTTCTCTCTGCTCTTTTGTGAGCAATGTCATCGTACCGAGAGATATCAGCAGTGGTCCAATGGCCCCGGGCCCATACTGTGGAAGTGCGTGGCACGCGCGTTGGTGAATTGGCTCGTTCGGATTCCATAGGTCGGTGATCGTCTCTGATAGCAACTGGCCCTGCCGAAATGAAGCAAATACCTGCTGTAGCAGGACCAGAGTGAAAAACATGCGAAACGCCGTCAGTAGTGAGGTTGCCGGACCTCTGGCCTGGTGCACGTAAGAAACGTCAAGCAGGTGACTCGACTTGGCAAAATCGAGCACGTCCACGATTTTGAATAGCACGATCAGAGCATTCGCCAAAAAATCAACGTACGTTGGATCGGGCTGCCCCTCTGCAACAATGTACCAGTCACGACCAATCGTCTGGTACAGGCCGAGGTTCAGGAGCGCAAATCCCCCGATCATTCCTGCGGCTGCGGTCACCAGCAGTGGTACCCCCACGGCCTGGCCATGTTGTACGAGATTCACAGCCAGTTCCTGACCGGCCAATGGATTGTGGACGGCCTTGTGACCACGTGAAACCGCATAGCGCTCCAGATCGATATGCATATACGCCAGGCACGCGGTGGTTCCCATGAATAGCGGAATCATCGCGAAGACGACCGTCAACATCGATTGATGCTGAGTCGCCCAGCCGATCAGCAATGATGTGGCAACCATAACCAAAAACGACCGCCAGGTTGCCCAGGAGAAGAAACGGCGCCAGAGTTGGAAACCATGGTGAATACTGCCACGGATCGCGCCCGCCAGTGTGATCATCGCCCACTCGATCAGACCGATCTTGAACAGGATGATCGCCGCACTCACCAGCAATACGAGCAGTAGAACCACCAGATAGGATGAGCGGAGTTGATCCAGATGGACAAGGAAATCTGCTTGGATCATGGATTCGCTCGGCGGCGAAGTCCGTTGACGTTCGCAGGGATCTTTATTTCACAGTTGAATTGCTCAGTATTTTCCAGATTGTGAGAAACGAAATTAACGTTCGATTCCCGACAACAGCGGCCATCGTACGCCAAATCTGATGATTAGCAATGAGTATCTTTGTTGACCAATTCGTCTTTGCCGCGAGACATCGGTAACGCCTGACTTCGTTGTTCTCAGTGAGGATTGGACGCCATCAATGGCAATGAGCCGACCGAAAATGAGACCTGCGGTTGGTTGTTTCGGCAGGGTCGGGAGTTTCGCGGCGAACTCGCGAATGTGTGGAATTCGCGGAAAAACACGAGCCCCAGAAACTTGACGTGTTTATCCAGTTTTGATAAACATACAAAAGATGAACTTGTTATTCATCTTTTGGAGGCGACGCGATGCGGCTGGCGTTACAGACGGACTACTCGCTACGGACGCTGATGTTTCTGGCGGCGAGACCGGAGCGACAGACGATCAAGACGGTGTCAGAGTTCTTTCAGATTTCCCAGACGCATGTGGGCAAAGTGGTCAATCAACTGGCCCGCTTGGGGTATGTCCGCAGTATTCGCGGGATTGGCGGGGGGTTGGAACTGGCCCGCCCGGCCGATGACATTTCGATTGGTGAAGTCGTACGAGCCATCGAAGGGAACATGCATCTGCTGGAATGTATCGGGATGGAAGATGTCTGCGTGATCCAGCGACATTGCAAATTGCGATCGGTCCTGGAACGGGCAGAGCAGATTCAGGTGGAGTATTTGAACTCCATCAAACTGTCCGATGTCCTACCATTTGGTCCGTCGAAGCGAGACTTGCCGCGATCAATGGGGAGAGCCCGCTCCGAGCCCGAAAGTGCACCTACTGCTGCCGCCCCCAGGCGTGCGACACGCAAACGAGCCAGGCCAAAAGCCGATTAAGCTGGGATTAACAAATTTTGATTCAGGATCGCTTACCTGGTGGGAGCGATCATCGGTCGATGAGTTTTGTGAAAGGTTAAGAAATGACACGAAGCACTCGCAGATGGACATTACTTGGCACGGCAGTCCTGATGATTGCGGGAATGGCTTGGGGAATGCGCAGTAACGCGCTAGGCGAAACCAAGGCTGAGGCTGATCCAGCCGTCGAACGCGCTCGTCAACAGATCAAGATGCTGGACGACATCTACAAGACGGCCGTGGTAGCGATTACCGACAAGTACGTTAACAAGGAAACCGATCTTCCCGCCGCAACCGTCGCGATGGCCCTCTTTGACACCATGAAAAAGAAGGGCTGGCACGATTGCCGTCTGATTGATGCCACGGGCAAGCCCTATGAAGACAAGAATGTGGCCAAGGATGACTTCGAAAAGGCGGCCGTGAAGGCGCTGACCAGCGGGAAGGATTATTATGAACAACTGGTTCAGATCGAGGGGAAAACGCGATTGCGC
>CAIWEX010001079.1 GCA_903911795.1 uncultured Schlesneria sp. | reverse complement strand
CTCCCACCGGATTTTAAGTCCGATGCGTCTGCCAGTTTCGCCACTCGGCCTGAGGGCTGGAGATTCCAATTGTTGCGTGTTCAGTCGATTCTCGCAAGATGACCGGTTGTTTACTTTCGTTTGCTTGTTTCCTGCAGCCATTGGATCTGCAAATCCACGGTTAGGCTGGGCAAAAAAACAACTTCTACAAATTGGAGGATGCGCCTTAAACCTCACGCCCGCTTCGCTCAAGACGCAAAGACGCAAAGTTTTCAACCATTCCGAAATCGCCTCTTCCCAACCTCTTCCTACCTTTGCGTCTTCGCGTCTTTGCGTGAGCCCCTCTTTCAAACGCGTCTCAGCGTGAGATCGCCAGCAAGCCAGCGTTCCGGCTGATGATCGAACTTGAAAAATTCGGCACGTCTGGGGACCACGGAAATGCCCGCAGGTTTCCTGCGGAGTTTGATTGTGTATTATGCATGTCACTGCCAGCGGAATGACGGAAGGTGCATGGCTGGTTGCCCGTTCATTGGGTGAGCGTCTGGCGAGATTGATTCAATTCATCATTGGAATGCAACATGAAGCTGGGATTGATTAACTCTGCCTGGGCTCAGGCGGGGCGTGAAACGGCTTGGGGAATTCACAAGACCAAGGAACTGGGTTTCGATTCCATCGATATTTTTGCGGATCCGCTTGATATCGACGTGAAGGAACGGCTGCTGATCCGGCGCGAGTGCGAGAAGGCAGGATTGCCGATTGTTTCCATCTGCTGCGTGGCAACCGGTCTGATCGACTTCAATCCCAGCGTCCAGCGGTTCCACATTGATCGCGTCGCCAGATATCTTGATCTGGCTCGCGAGTTTTCGGCTCATAATGTGTTGCTGGTGCTGGGGGAATACATCTGGAATCGCGAAGTGATCCGGCCCGAAGACCAGTGGGCGTTTGCTGTTGAAAGTTGCTCACGACTTGGGGATTACGCCGCCGAACTGGGGGTACAGATTGCGCTGGAACTTGAACCGTTTCCGCTCTCGCTGCTGAATAATGTCGACAGCATGGTCCGCTTCATCGACGATGTGCATCATCCTGCCGTGCAGGCGAATATCGATGTTTCGCACCTGTGTCTGGCGAATGTGGCTCCCGAAGAATTGCGCCGTCTGAAAGGGAAGGCGATCCACGTTCACATTTCCGATTGCGATGGAAAAGTGCATGGCGATCTTCCTCCCGGTCGCGGTGTCGTTCCGTTCGAACCGTATCTGCGCGAGATTGCGGCCCTCGAGATCGATGGGGCCATCTCCATTGAATTGGAATACAGCCCGCAACCTGACCAGATCGAAGCCTGGGTTGCAGAAGCGTACCGCGAAACTGACAAGCTGATGAAACTGGTTGGCTTGCGAGACTGAGAATACGAATTGTTCAATGTTCGACGATGATTCATCCGCGGACGGACTGTCGCCACGAACATCGTGAGACTTTCCCGGAACGCTTGTTGTTTGACGCCACTCTATCTGCATGGGAAGTCGTCGAAATGTTGCGTGCTTTTGTTTGCGTGATGTCCATCGTGGCCGGGGCTGCGCTCGCCAGTGCTGCAGAGCAGCCACCCAATGTACTGATCCTGTTTGCAGATGATCAGCGGGCTGACACGATTGCCGCGTTGGGGAATTCTCACATCAAGACCCCGAACCTGGATCGGTTGGTTCGCCGGGGAGTTTCATTTGATCGAGCCTACATGCAGGGAGGTCTGAACGGAGCGACCTGCGTTCCTTCGCGAGCCATGCTGCTGTCAGGTCGACCTCTCTTCCGGATTGATGAGCAGTTGATTCGAGACGAAACCTGGCCAGCGGCCTTTGGCCGATCTGGATATTCCACGTTTATCAGTGGGAAGTGGCATAACGGCGAAAAGTCGATCCCTCGTTCGTTTCAACAGGCTCGAGGGATCTTTTCGGGTGGAATGACGAATCCTCTCAAGGCGAAACTCAGCGATGTCGTCGATGGAAAACTCACCACGCCGCAACTCGTCTCCAAACACGCTTGCGCCGTTTTCGCCGACGAAGCGATTCAGTTCCTGAAACAACCGCATGACAGACCGTTTTTCTGTTACGTCGCATTCGACGCCCCGCACGATCCGCATATCGTCCCTGAGGGCTTTCCGATCACCTATGACAGTTCCAGGATCCCGCTACCAGCCAACTTCCTGCCGCAGCACCCCTGGAACAACGGTGAGATGACGATTCGCGACGAAGCGTTACTCGGCTGGCCTCGGCAACCGGTACAGGTCCGTTCGATGATTGCTGAGTACTATCAATACGTCTCGTACCTGGATGCCGAAATTGGACGTGTGCTGGACTCGCTCGATGCCTCGCCCCACGGAAAAAACACGATCGTTGTCTTTTCGGCGGATTCCGGAGTTGCTCGCGGGAGTCATGGGCTGATTGGAAAGCAGAACTGTTACGAGCATTCGATGCGAGTTCCCCTGATCATCAGCGGCCCCGGGATTGTCCAGGGCCAGCGAACGAACGCGATGTGCTATCTGCTTGATCTGCTGCCAACACTCGGAAAGATCTGCGGCATCTCGGGGCCTGCCACGAGCGAAGGGATCGATTTTTCTGCATCGTTGAAAGAACCGACGACTGCAGCAAGGTCTGAATTGGTCTTCGGTTACAAATCGGTTCAACGAGCCATTCGCGAGGACCGCTGGAAACTGATCGTCTATCCACAAGTTGACAGGGTACAGCTGTTCGATCTGCAGACTGATCCCGAAGAAACCACCAACGTTGCCGAGAAGTCCGAAAACATTAATCGAGTCGCAGATTTGAGATCTCGACTGGAAACGAATCTTCGTGCGTTCGGTGACAAGCAACCACTGCGCGTCGCCGAACCGCAACCTGCCGAATGGGTCCCTCCAGCGAAGCCGGTTCGGCCATAGTGTTCCTATGGACGCAATCAGACTCCGCGACGCTCACCAAAAATCGCGACGTGCATCCGATCACTGAATCGCCATCCGCGATCTTTGCAGATTTCGAATACGAATCTGCGTCGTTCATCCAGAGACTGCTGATTGGCTGCTTCGGGCATGACGATGATTCGCCGACGAGAAACTCTGAATTCAGTCTCAAACGCTGCGATCTCATCAGCGTCTGCTTCGCTTGAGCAGACAAATTTGAACGTCGCTTTCTGACTCTTCGCAAACCATTGAATCGTATCTGGAATCAGCCGTGCTGAGCGATCCATCATCGAATTGCTGAGCTTGGGTGAGACGTTGTAGCGAGTCACAACGGCATCGAATTCAGGACTGGGAACGAGCGTCCCGTTCGTTTCGACCTCAATCTGATAATCCTGATTCATCGCATGCAGCGCTGCACCAATTTCTGCGAGTCGGTCCTGCTGGAGCAGCGGCTCTCCGCCCGTAAACACCACGTTATCACAGGGGATTTGAGCAATGATCGCTGTGGTCTCTGGGGCCGTCAGTCGCACCTGGACCGAACGGCGATCGTATTTTGCGGGGGCACCGGGACGATCCTTTGCGTGTGGGAAACTGGTACCAAGCCAGTTCCAGGTATACTCCGTATCACACCAATGGCATTGCAGATTGCATCCGCTGCATCGCACAAAAATGCTGGGAACGCCACTCGAAACACCTTCTCCTTGCAGGCTGTAGAAGATCTCCGGCTGTCCCTCAAGCTGCGCCAGCAGCAACGTCTCACTCATCCCTATTCCTTACGGCCTGCAGGACATCACAATTGCTGACGGGGCGCCATTTCGACGGGATGCTCTTTGGTTGTGATTTGATTTTTCACCATCCCTCTTCTAACATGCAATCGATCAGTTGCCAAGGATGCTGGTGAACGAGGGTTCTTACCGAATCAATCCCGCTTTTACGCCAAATCGCGAGAGTGAAAGGGATGTCGTCGTCAAAAGGGAAAATGGACATCCACCCCATTCGTAACTCTCAATTGGCTTCGACACCGCTTCACACTGCGTGCATTGGGCTTGGCTCGAATGCAGATCCTGTTGCGAATCTTTTTGCTGCCGCTCAACGACTCGCAAGTGCGTGTACAGTGATTGGTCTTTCACAAGTCTGGGAGTCACCTGCAGACGGTTGTGAGGCTCCGAACTATCTTAACGCAGCAATTCTCGTGGAAACCTCTCTGCCAGAATCCGAGCTTGTGGCTCTCTCAAAACAGATCGAGCAAGAACTTGGTCGCCAGCGACCACTGCCGTCCTCTGCCGCTGTCACCATTGACATTGATCTGCTTGTCTATGACAGCCAGGTTCGGCGAAGCAGTCTCTGGTCACGAGCCTATTGTGCGGTTCCCGCGGCGGAATTGCTGCCGGAACTACAATCCCCGGAAACCGGCGAGTCATTGGCACTGGTTGCCTCAAGACTGGCGGCTGGAACGCAAATCATCCTTCACTCGCGACTGCTGGATGCGATCGAGCTATCGTCAGCAACAGTTTCGCACGTCAATCGAGAGGAACGCTAAAAGATGACAGGTACGCCGCATAATCCCGGACGATCGTATCGCTACT
>CAIWEX010001078.1 GCA_903911795.1 uncultured Schlesneria sp. | reverse complement strand
CCTTACCAAAATACACGCTGATTTCGCCGTCGCTTCCGCTCTCCCGCTTGAGCTTGATGCCCATATGGTGATCGTCAGCGAGCGTCACGAAATCGATAATCCCGCTGTCTTCAAGTTGTTGAACGAATTTTTCGAGGGGAACTGCCATAGTCGAGAATTCGGCATTGGTCGATGACGTGGAACGGGAATACAACCGCAGGATTCTCCCTGAAAAACTGACCGTTCGCCAGTCCGAATTCAGATCATCAGATACCCGATTGATCCCCATCATCTTCTGACCGCATGATCCGCTCAAAAACTTCCTTGGCTTCAACATCCGAGTCCTTAACGTCCTTGAGGAACACCGACTTTCGGACCGCTCACTGAGATCTTCCAGCAGTCTGCGAGCCTGCAATGGTGTCAGAGTAATAGTGTAAGACTCGAATGAGAATCCGGGTTCTAACCGCAGCGACATCAGGACAACCGGTTTCCCCTCAACTGTTCCTGTCGTGACAGAGAGAAGTTCGGCCTCGATTGCCGAAGTGTCGTGGTCATCAGTCATGTTTTCCTCCTGACATGTTGGAGGCCAGCACATAGGCCGATGATCCCACCGCAGCCGACGATCAAAAAGACCAACGGCACAGCACCGAGGGCTGCGAGCGAAGTGATACAATCAGGCACGTTGCAAAAGAACAGCAACCCTGACCGGTTTTCGTAGGAACCGACTGCAAATCTGTACGCCCAAAATTCCTTCGACGGGAACGGGGGCTTCCCAATAGGGGTGCCACGATCTTGGAGCCTGCGACAAGGTCGTGCTAGACTTTAGGGGGATGAATCAGTGATCGTGGACTCGGGGCTGACGGCCTCATCGACCTGATGCTATCTCGGCGGTCATAACGTCTTAGAAAAAACGTACCATTGAACTCTCGCACGGAAATCTCCTCCGCCAAAACCCAGGACGCGGAAAGCGAAACCGGTTGCAGGAACGGCGACGACCAACCGAAATCGCAGATCCACACCGAGCCAGATGTGCCAACGTCAATTTCTGACGATGATACATATTCCTCGTCACTCATAATCGCCGTTCCGACAAAGAACGCGTATCGGCTCTGATCGCCAAACACTCGGAACTGGTCGCCAGCGTAAATCCGCGCCGTTGTGTAAAACATCGGGTTGCAAAAGATCAGCGGCTCGTCCTCAGAGCGGTGTTCGTCCCACAACGCGAGTAAGCCGGGGATTCCGGGCTTATTGGCCGCTGCGACTCGCCAGTCGAAGTAGGAAGATGTCAGCAGGCTCTGGCCAACGAGCAGTGCGATTGCTACCGGTATTCGCAGCCACCAACTTGGCAACCGTGCGACCAGTACGCCCGCAGCCACGCAGACCAGTGTCTGCCCCGAGATGAAATAGCGAGCATTGATAATGTTTCGGCCAGTCATTGACGCAGCAATCAACGCCACAAACGGAACGGCAGCGGTACCTGCCACGATGACGTCGAACGGCCGCCGCCCCACAGCCAGTGTGAGCAGGATCATCAGCAATCCCTGTGCAATCCAGTATCCGTACTCATAGTCCGCCAGCAAGACTTCAGGGTTACTGAAACATCGAAGGAGCGCATCTCCCACCAGCTTGAATTCAAACGGATCCAACCAGAAATCGGACTGGACGCGGGCATGCTGTGAACGTGCAGCAATGAACCAGGGAGCGAACAGCAGCCCGATTGCTGCTATTGCCAAGGCGCTGTTCGCTCGCAGTGATCGACGATCCAGGCCTGCATTCAACGAAGAACGAGTCGCCAAGTAGGCCAGTCCGCACAAGTGCCCGCCAAGGACGAACCACATTGTAACGTGAGTGTAAAGTCCCGCGGTGGCGACAAAAGTGTACGCGATCCAACGACTCCGCTGCGCCGGACATTGTTGCGCACGCCACAACAGCCAAGTTGACAAAACCGTTAGGCAAGCGACGGGAGCATACATGCGAACTTGATGAGCCCAGGTCAGTTGCAGGGGGCTGAGGGCGATCAGCAACGCGGCGAGTCCGGCGGCCAACTCAGGTTTTCCGCGGTAGAATCTAGTGTCCTGCTGCGTCGACATCGCTTCGCAAACGAATCCAAACGCGGCCGCTACCGCGCCGACGCTCCAGAGCATCGAGAACAGTCGAACCGACCACGCTGTCGTTCCCATAACGCAGACCCATGGCTTGAGCATCAAGAAAAACAGCGGTGGGTGAGTGTCTTGAGCACATCGGTCAAACATTTCCAGAATCGAAAACTGTGCCATCCGAATACTGAATGTTTCGTCGAACCAATAATTCACGGCACCAAGCATATGCAGCCGCAAACCAGCCGCCACGACGAGAACGTACGCATACAACAGCCACGCGGTCCAACGATGTCCGACGGTGCGCCGGGTATTCGATGGCATTTCGATGAGTTGTGTGGACACGATGCCCCCTCAAGATGACGCTTTACGCCGTTACGTCAGGGTCTGATTCAGCTGCCATCACGCTCGTGACAAGTACGGATGCACGCACAAATAACGCAAAGACCGCGAGGATGCTAACGTCCATTTGGTGTGTTTCCATGGCGAAGGTCAGGCTGAACCAATAGCCAGGACAGCCCACGCTCACATCGCCGGAAGCCAATTCCGTGTAGTCGCAGTCTCGTGCATTTGTCGAAACCGCGCCAAGATTAAAGTTGGACGATGTGTTGTATTCTGCGGTCCCTCCTGCGGGTCGTCAAGGCTAAAGACAACGGTATGATCTGCTCGCAACGGCAGCGGACGACCAATGGCTGGGCGCATCTGCTGCGAAATGGTGCTGTGTCCTGAGCACGCCATCTACCGCCGTTTTTTTGTCGCGTTGCGGCACCGCTAGCGAAGTGGCAGCCGCGGCTACCCAGAGTAGTTCCGTGGCATAGGGCACTACCGGACGCTTCGACGTTGCCGATTTTCAACACCGGCATCGTCTCAGAAGAGACTACGTAACTCGTTGTCCACGTTTGTGTTTCGTTGCGTCGTTGTCATTGAGCGCGCCGACGACGAGGGATTTCGGCATCATCGCGACTTGTCTGCCGACACAGTTCCTGTAACCGAAATAAGAATTTCCGAAATTCATAACTGTCATGCAGCCAATGGATTGCGCGAATATTGCGTCGATTGCTGTTTCAAAATCTTGACACCCTTGGCGATTGGCATTCTATCTGCTTTACACCATGTTCATCCTGCGAAACACAAGTGACAACAACGCGAGACAGCAGGATTCACTCGCCAACAGCCAAACGCTCAATACTTCAGAAAGACCCGACACCATGACGAACCTCATCAACGCCCTGATCAATGACGAAGCTGGTTTTATCATCTCTGCAGAACTGGTTCTGGTTTCAACAATCGCAGTGCTCGGCATGATCGTCGGACTGTCCGAAGTTGCCCTGAACGTCAACAACGAACTGGAAGACGTCGGTTCCGCGATCGGCGCAATGAACCAGACCTATAACGTCAAGGGAGTCAAAGGCCATCAGGGATCCGCCAGTGGAACCGAATTCCGCGACAACATCGATCACTGCGACAACACCTGCGACGTTCAGGGATTCGATGGCCGTGGTGAATACTCCGAGTGATTCGCCGGGCGAACGAACTGACGGGACATCCTCAGTCGCTTTGCGACTGAGGCGAGTTGCTTCGCAACTTGCACACGCATCCTGGAGCGCATCCCGTTTAAGTGCGGCGTCCCGCGGGCATCAAACTGCTGCGTCTAACCCATGTATCGACGCGACACGGAAGTGCGACCCGCACTAATCCCAGACGGTGCCATACACGGCTTCTTCTTCGAAGTAATTAAGCAGCCGCAGATAGAATTCGTGATTTGCAAGAGTGCTACTGTCGCCGATGACAATCAATTTTCGGCGGGCACGCGTCAGGGCGACATTCATGCGTCGCGTATCGTTCAGGAAGCCAACGTCTCCACGCGAATTAGATCGCACCAGGGAAATTACCACAGCTTCCTTTTCCCGCCCTTGAAAGCCATCCACGGTATCGACTTCAACGTCGGGCCATTCGATCAACTCTCGCAAGAGACGGGCTTGTGCCGAATAGGGAGTAATCACCGCGATCGAGGTTGAGGGAACTCCTGCTTCGATCAGGTCCGCCACCTGCCGGACAGCAACGCTGGCCTCACCCGGATTCTGCAGACTAACGCCATCCTCTTCGGACTCCTCTTCACATTCGGAACCTGCCGTGTCGATGAATCGGACGGCTGTTTGTGTCAGAGGACTCGCAATCACCGCTGGCAGTCCTGCCAGTGTGTGGGCACTCACTGCTTTCGCAGCCACCAGCGAAGACTCGTAGAACTCGGCCGACGAAAATCGCATGATCTGGTCATGCATACGATATTGAGTCGTCAGCCTTCGCGAGGTCTTATCGGCGAATTGAAGTACCAGTCGTTCCATCAGGCTGATATGAAATCCAGCCTTCCTGGCCTCGACAGAACGGACAGTTGCCGGCAACTGAAAATGATCCCCTGCCAGAATCAGTCGTTTGCAGCGTAGCAAGGGAATCCAACAGGCAGGTTCGGTCGTCTGCCCTGCTTCGTCGATCACGACCAGGTCGAATTCTCGATCTCCCAGCAGTTCCGCATTCAATCCTGTCAACGTGGCACAAATCACCGAAGCGGAATCGAGAAGGTGATTCACCAGACCTGTTTCCATGTTACGAGCGTCGTCGAGCAGTTTACGGGCTTCCAACCTCAGGTCGCGTCGAGCACCTGGAGCAGGTGCCGATCGTACGTATTTTCCCGCCTGGCGACGAAGCGAAAATGCTTCTTTGGTCCACTCGCGCGCCAGCTTCAACGACGGGTGCGATTCGACCTGAATGTCCAGCGTGTGTTCACGCAGCGAAGGCATGACGCGTGCCGGGTGACCGATACGCAGAGCGTTCTCGTTTGCATCGAGCAACTTCTCCAGCAGGTTATCGACCGCCAGGTTGCTCGGCGCGCAAGCGAGTACACGTTCACCTCGGCGAATACATTGTCGAATCAATTCGACGACCGTGGTTGTCTTCCCCGTTCCCGGTGGACCGTGGATGATCGCGAAATCCTCTGACGACAACGCAAACCGGATTGCCGCTCGCTGAGACTCGTCCAGATTTGAAAGCGACGTGAAATCCTGTTCGAGACGAAAGCCTGGCGGTTCTTCCCCCATCACGCGACGTTTCAGGACCGCTAATCGACCTCGCTCTGCGGTCTCGGCCTTCAGCAACGCGGATCGCTGTCGCTGTCGTGCAATTTCATCGGCGGAAAGATCCAGCCGGAATGTGGGCCGATCCCCCACTGGCTCAGGCGATTCCGCCAGAGCAACCGTGATCGTCTGGCGATCACGCCCCGTTACCACGCCGCGCCATCGACCGTCCGGCGTAGAGACTTCAGAGAGGACGACCGGAGATCCCGCGCTCAGCCGTGTCCACGGTAGCTCTTCACGCTGGTCCCGTTTCCCAAGCGTCACCACAGCTCGCCCACCGAATCCCGCCGTTTCGTCACGAATGACCAGTCCCAGCAGGCATCCTCCAGATCGTTCTGCACTACTGGTACTGGCCTGCTGCGCTCGTTGAACGACTTCGCGTGTTTCTTCTTCTCCTTCAAGGTCCAGGCATCGAATCAGATTCCGGAAATGGTTATTCGCCACCGCGTTCCCCTGGTTGTCATATTCGTAATTGCGGAGATCAATCTTCAGGATTACTTGTGCGAATCATTTTGCCTGGAAAGCGGTCCCGTCAAGAAGCCAGTATGGCTGCGAGACCACCAGGCGCCCGTCGCTTGTCGTTGTTCGGGCGTCGAGAATTTGTACTCATAGTACGACCATCGCACGTAGGTCGGAGGCCTTGCCGCCAGGTCCGGACGCCCCATCAATCGGGCGATGGTCGGATTCCCTTCGAGAATACGTTGCGACAACCCTAACAGCCAGTACTCATTGCCTCGCGGGTTTAAACCCGCAAACCACATCTGCCAATCGAGCCGAGGCATATGAGGTGCGATGATTGGCGGGTGGCGGTCAACACTTCCTGGTTTATACGGAAATTCGCAACTTTCCCATGTCGTGCCATCCTGACTGATCTCAAGGATGATTTCAGGACGATGAGTTGTCATCACGCGAAACAGGCCATAACCATTGATCGTGCGGTAAGGGGCCAGTCGGTTCAAGACCCAGGGCTCGCCCCAGCTTAATAGCAGGCGGTCGGCGATGTTGAGAGTTGATACGACTACGGCGGGCATCTTGTCGGCTTGTTGAGTCCGCACCATTTCGCGGACAAGCGTTAGCCCGCTGGCCCCCAGGATCAGTGAGCCAATACAGACGGATGTGACTCGACGCCAGATTGAGTCAGCAGGGACCACCGGGACGATTGGGCTCGGAGGTTGAGACCACTTCAGCCTCCGCGGAATCCATCTTGCGATTTTGCTCAAGATCTGATCGTTGAACAGTGGAATGGCCAACACGATGGTTTGCAGGTTGAAGAAGCCGAAATTCCCGGTAGCCTCGATCAGGATCATCAGTGCAATCGTTGCCAGACCAAAAACAGTTCGGCCATGCTTGCCTGTGAAAATCAGGAACGTCAAAGGGAGTTCGATCGCAAACATCACCATCAGTGAGGCTTGATGAACTGACAGAGGGAACTGGGCGCAGTACCAACTGACCCAACTGGGGATCGGCTGAGTAAAATAGTGAAATTGAAGTGCAGTACCGTCGCTCCACGCCCAGTCTCCCGACAACAACTTCGTGACACCAGACAAGAACATCAACTTGAAGGCGAGACCCCACAACAGCCATCGAGCGATCGGGCGAGGCTCAGGTGCCGTCAGCCAGTCCGGTCGAAATCCTCTCGGGGCATAAAAGATCGAGCAGACGGTCATTTCCAGCAGCAGCGAATCCCACTGAAAACTCAAGAATGCTTGCCCTGCGACGCTGAGCGACAAATACGTCAACCACAACATCACCAGAATCAGTCGTGGTGCCAGCCCGAAAAAGAGTGCCACCGACAACCCAACACCAAGCAGACACCATCCGTGCAGCATCAGGTCACTGGAGGCAAGCCAGCACAAGCTCGGAAGCTGGTACCATGCGTTGTCGCCCAGCTTGACTTGTGCCAGTTTGAAGTACTTTTCAACGGGCAGGATGCCTTGGCTGCCGATCAGCCCATGAATTTGACTCCAGAGCGAAAGAAACGCCAGTAAATAAATCAGCCCCAGGCCACGGAAATAGAGCTGTCGAGTTCGTACGCATTCCGACGAACCGACAATGAGCGGCGCGGACTCTTCCGCCGTCGCGTTTATTTCCAACGCGATCGGAGTCACTGTAACATCGGGTGATTCAGTCATTTGTCAGTCAACGTGATGAGTGCTGGGCGGAGGTCAAGGACAAAAATCATCGCTGCGAAGTGTAGTCGATCGATCGACTGTGTGAAGATTGATCTTCTGGCCTTTGATCCGGCGATCTGCGGATTGAATCTGTCATCGATTGAGGCGACAGCGTGGTATCATCAGAATCTCGATCGATGACAGCTGCGTTCTCGTTCGCGATGCCGCGAACAAAAAACCACCCTGTTTCCGCTGAGGCCGACATAAACAGGTACAAGGAATTCTTGCATGACCACTGTCCGTGAAATTTGTCAGTTTTTGAACGAAATAGCACCTCTGGTGATCGCCGAATCGTGGGATAACGTTGGTTTACTTCTGGGTGATGACCGGTCCGATGTTTCGCGAATCACAACCTGCCTGACCCTGACGCCCGATGTCGTTGATGAAGTGATTGCCGGAGGGGCTCAGATGGTTGTGACACATCATCCGCTGCTGTTTAAGCCCGTTCAGAAGCTGAATGGTTCCACCAGCGAAGGACGTTCGATCCTGAAGCTGCTGCGGAGCGGCATCGCGGTCTACAGCCCTCATACCGCATATGACAATGCCCCAGCGGGGATCAATCAGCAGCTGGCCGAATTGTTTGAATTGACAGAGATCGCACCCTTGCGGTCTCGGCCTCCCGAAGCACCATTCAAGATCGTGACGTACGTTCCAAAAGAAAATGTCGAGCAGGTCCGGCGTGGAATCTGGGATGCTGGAGCTGGCGTCATCGGTAATTATCGTGATTGCAGTTTCAACGTTGATGGTTGTGGCACGTTTTTCGGTGCTGATTCGACTCATCCGGCTGTTGGCCAACCGGGGCGTCTGGAACAGGTTGCTGAAACGCGAATTGAAGTTGTCTGTCTGGCAAATCGACTCGAACCCGCCCTGGCCGCCCTCCGCAAAGCACATCCGTATGAAGAACCGGCGATTGATGTCTTTCCCATCAAACAGTTGCCCGGGATGACGGGATTTGAAATCGGTGGAGCTGGTCGCTATGGCCGGTTGCCACGTCCTACGACTCTGGCAGAACTGAATCGCATGGTGAGCGAACGATTGCGGCAACCCAGATTACAGTTCGTCGGACAACTCGACGCGACAATTGAAATGTTAGGAATCGCCTGTGGAGCTGCCGGGGAATACTTGAAGGATGCTCATCGCGCCGGTTGCCAGGCTTTCTTAACTGGCGAAACACGGTTTCACTCCTGCCTGGAAGCGCGAGATCTTGGGATGGCTATCATTCTCCCAGGTCACTATGCGACGGAGCGCCCGGCGATGGAAGAACTCGCCCGGCGACTGTCGCAACGGTTTGACAACGTGATCGCCGAAGCGAGTCACGTCGAATCGGACCCGGTTCAATCACTCTAAATGACCGTGAGCGATTATGGTGTTGCGGTGGTGCCACTCAACGCGGGTAACGATATTTGGAACGGCGAAACTTGCGTAGCCGAACTCGTGAGATTTCGGAGACATGGTAACTAAAAAAACTGAATTCTCACGAATTCAGCTACGATGGGTCGTCCACTCATTCGGTAGCGGTGGTACTTATTTCGTTCGACCGCCCCTTCAGGGCTCAGTGCTCGCGTGGATCTTTCCCGGAGCGTTGCCCCGGGCTGCGATAGAATGCCCCTGTGGGGCTGGAATGCGAATTCGATCTCAATCCAACACCTGCGATCTGATCTACCGCGTTACATCGCATAGCCCCATACAACCCCAATGTTGAAACCATTGTTCGCAAACGCCAACGGCGTGCTCTATCGCAGCCCAGGGCAACGCCTTGGGTTTTGGCGTGGGTTGATCGCGAAGCCCTGTAAGGGCGACCTAATTTTAAACCGGACGCCCCGTCAAGTCGTTACCCGCGTTACGTGCCACTGGCGGCTGCCTTGGGCTGCCAGTGTCGGTTGAAAGCGATGGCGAAATTGTGCCTGGTCTCTGTTTTGAAATGTAGGAAGATTCTACCCCAGAAATCGCGACGACCGATATCGTATGAAACTCCGCTGAGCAAGTTCACATGGATGCCAATATGTCATCCAGACACTGGCGGCCCAAGGCTGCCGCCAGTGCCACCCACAAAGATCGATTGTTGCGTCAGAGCCTCGACGTCAAAACGAAAACACCCCGGTTCACTCTCCAATGAACCGGGGTGTCCCGAACACCGCGTCGCCCACCGCTCCATCAGCTGCCGGCGCGGGCGGTCTTTGATTGCGGGATCAGCGAACTGATCCCGCAGACTTCAACTGCAGCCGTGACTGGTTCCGCAGTTATGACACAAGTAGCAGTTACCGTTGCGGACTGTGATTGCTCCACAGTTCCCGCATGCGGGGGCATCGGACTGGAACTTGGCAAACTGCTCGCTGCGGTTGGCGATCTCCAGCACCTGTCGTGATGACTGAAGTTCGGCT
>CAIWEX010001077.1 GCA_903911795.1 uncultured Schlesneria sp. | reverse complement strand
CGGTCGCCCCCGTGGACAACAGCACCTTCGGCTCGAGCACATTCCAGGGCCTTCTGCATGGCGATCCAGGCCTGTTCATCAACTAATGGCCCGATTAGCGTGGTACTGTCGAGAGGGCTTCCGATCAGAAGCCGTTCGTAAATCCCCTTGAGGCGATTCACAATATTGTCCGCGAGACTTTCATGGACAATCAGCCGACGCAGCGTGGTGCAGCGTTGACCACAGGTTCCGACGGCGGAAAAGACGATCGCTCGCAGTGCCAGTTCGAGATCGGCGGACGGAGTCACAATCATTCCATTGTTACCACCCAGCTCAAGCAGCGAACGCCCCAGTCGCGCGGCAACTCGCTGAGCTACAGATCGCCCCATTGCTGTTGATCCAGTTGCGGAGATCAACGGCAGTTCCGGGGCGTCTGCCAGAGCCTCACCGACATCACGGCCTCCAACGATCAGGGTCGAAACGGCAGCGGGACCATTGGGCATTTCTCGCTGAACCATCGCGACAATCGCCTGGCAGGCAATGGCACAGAGAGGCGTCTTTTCCGACGGCTTCCAGATCACGGGGTCGCCGCAGACCCAGGCGAGTGCGGCGTTCCAGGCCCAGACAGCCATGGGGAAGTTAAAGGCAGTGATGACGCCAATCGGTCCCAGAGGATGCCACTGTTCGGCCAGACGATGCTGCGGGCGTTCGCTGCTGATCGTGAGCCCGTGCAATTGACGACTCAGTCCAACAGCGAAGTCACAGATGTCAATCACTTCCTGGACTTCACCGAGTGCTTCTTGAGTGATCTTTCCTGCTTCCCAGGAAATGATCGTGGCAAGTTCTGATTTGAATTCGCGGAACCGATTCCCGACTCGCCGCACGAATTCTCCGCGTTGTGGTCCTGGGACCATCCGCCATGTCTGAAAGGCCATGCCCATCGCAGTCAACACGGGGGCCAGATCATTCGCTGTGGCGGCCACGATCGTTGTGAGAATCGATCCATCAATGGGCGATCGGCTTTGCAGAGACTCACCGGTGCCAACGGCATCGGCGGCACCAATCCAGATCGCATTCGGATTTGCGGGAACACCGATTCGTACGAGAGCTTCGTCCAACGTGTTCGACATCGGGATGGTTTCCTTACGAAATGCTCTGGGACTCTGAAAGTGTCGAAGTGATTAGAGAATAAACTTGCTCAGATCTTCGTCACGGCTGATTTCTTCCAGTTGGCCTCGAACAAATGCTCGATCAATCGTAATTGTCGCTCCGCGCGAATCAGGGCCTTCAAAACTGACGTTTTCCAAGAGTCGCTCCATCACTGTGTACAGTCGGCGAGCGCCGATATTCTGAGTGGACTGATTGACTCGCCAACCGACTTCCGCCAGTTCAGCCAGGCCATCCTGCGTGAAAATCAATTCAATTCCGTCAACTCGCAGCAGATCCTGTGATTGTCGGGTGATGGAACTTGATGGCTCCGTCAAGATTCGCAGGAAGTCGGCTTTGGTCAGATCCTTGAGTTCTACTCGGATGGGGAATCGACCTTGCAACTCAGGCATCAGGTCGGCAGGCCGTGACGAATGAAACGCACCGGCGGCAATGAAAAGAATATGGTCGGTCTTGAGTGAGCCATACCGAGTTTGCACCGTTGCCCCTTCTACGATCGGCAACAGATCCCGCTGGACTCCCTGACGGCTGACATCGGCTCCGTGCCGTCCTTCAGACTCGCCGCAGAT
>CAIWEX010001076.1 GCA_903911795.1 uncultured Schlesneria sp. | reverse complement strand
GGTGTGGCGATGTTCGGTGCGAGGTGCCCTGTTCGGCGCGGGTCTCCTGACCCCGCCGAAACGCCCGACCGAAGGTCTCCCTCTTGATTCTCCGTTCTCTGGTACCAGAAAAATCAGCTGAAAAGGCGCAGCGCAGTGCACAACGAGAACGTGAGAGCTTCTGCTTCGGACGAGACACCGAGAAGAGGGAGACCTTCGGTCGGGCGTTTCGGCGGGGTCGGGAGACCCGCGCCGAATACAGAACACAGGTTGTCAGGAGACCCGCGCCGAACTCGCACCTACAGATTCTGCCAGTTGCAGATTCGAAAACCGTTGCCTACGCTTGGGCAAAAGCAAACCATTCTTTCGGAGACCGTGTGATGGACGAAGCCCCCTGGTACAAAGACGGGTTGCGGTTTACCTGTACCCAATGCGGTGATTGTTGTTCCGGCGGGCCGGGATACGTCTGGCTGAACAATGACGAAATCCGTCAGATCGCCGAATACAAGGGCCTGAGCCTGGGTGAAATGCAAATGCATCACCTGCGCTATGTCGGGGGGCGGACGTCACTGCGGGAATTTCCGAATGGGGACTGTACGTTTCTGGACCCACAGTCCAGAAAGTGCTCCGTTTACCCCGTTCGACCGGCTCAGTGCCAGACTTGGCCGTTCTGGAATTCGAATTTGTCGAGCGAAGCGGCGTGGGCGCGAACTCAGGTCAGTTGCCCAGGGGCTGGCAGCGGAAGACTCTATTCGATTGAGGAAATCCATACCCAGTCAGAAGTTGTGGATATTTGAGGGTGGTCGATTCCGCCGAGACGTTTTTCCAGACGGTCTCGATCTGGGACAAAAATGATCGCGTAGAAGCGATTACGGTAAGATTTCCGGATGGGCCGGATTTTCTGAAGAATACGGTTGTGACGTGCCGATAACTCATCCAGCAGTCGTTCTGATTGTGTTCTTGCGTAGTCCGCAAAGACGCAACTTCGGACGACTTTGAAAAGGAATTGCGACGAACGACTTGACATTAACTCTTTTTTGGGAATACAGTTGAGACTCTCGGTGATCACAGAACTCTGTCGAAGATGTCGACTCAGATCGGGGGGCTCCATTCGTGACCAAGAAAGAAATCGTAAAAGACATTTCTGACGCCATTGGGCTGACGCAGCTCAAGACAAAGGAAATCGTCCAGAAGACGTTTGATGCCATTGTGAAGACACTGGTGGAAGACGGTCGCATCGAACTGCGAAACTTTGGTGTTTTTGAAGTAAAGAAGCGGGCGGCTCGAAAGGCACGCAATCCTCGTACTGGCGATAAGGTGTTTGTGCCAGAGAAGTTTGTGGTCACTTTCAAGCCCGGCAAGGAAATGGAAGAAAAGGTTCGGCAGATGGAAGAAGCGGCAGCTCGCGCTGCGGCTCAGCAGGGCGAACAGCCTGCTGTCGTTGCTGATGTGCCTCCCAGTGCAGAAGTGACGAGCAATCCTGATACAGCCGAAACCTCGAATCAGTAGCTCGGATGCGAGTGTTTTGAGAATCAGGACGGATCAACCGCGATCTTGTCGTTGGCATGGAGGCCATCATGCGGAATCGGTTTTACGTCGGATTGTTCCTGTTGCTGAGCTGCTTCACGCAGCTTGGCTGCATCATTCCGATCTTCTCGTCGTCACCGGATGTGCGCGCTCGCCAGCTGATTTTCCAATCTGAGAGCTATCGGCACATTCCTGAAATCTGGGAACGCATCTGGGGCCTCGATATGCCCGACGTTGCAACCCCCTATCGAACTCATGGCGGCGTGATCTGATTCCACGTCGCTGGCAACTCGCCCGCAAACTGCGGGCGATCACGGCACATGGAGTTACGACAATCAGCCGGAACGTTCCGGGGTTCGGTCGCCTCCACTGTCTGCATGGCACTGTCTGCCCAGATAACTCTGCTGTCTCAGCAGGGTGAATGTCGATCCGTTTTTGTTTTCCTGCGTTCGCACCCACGCTTTCGCTACGGATGACTTCTCCCTCCTTCCGTTGTTGTCGACTGGTCACCCCACCGATACCATGACGACAGCGATCGTACGGACCGATACCGGCCAAAGGGGCTGCGTGCGGAATTCCAGACTTGCCGAGCGGTCGTTCGCGAAAGTACCGCCGTGCCTCGTCTTGATGTCTCCCTCAATCGCCTCCAACTCAAAAACCCGATCCTTGTCGCATCGGGAACCTTCGGTTACGCACGCGAAATGGTGGCCTATGCCGACTTCGCGAAGCTCGGTGGTATCATCCCCAAAACGGTGACCCCGCTCCCACGACCCGGAAACCCACCTCCACGCACCGTCGAAACGTCGTCTGGCCTCCTGAATTCCATCGGCCTCGACAACGATGGCATCGATGCCTTCATCGGAAAACACCTCGACGGCCTGCTGGGAATGGGAACGTCGATCATCGCCAACATCGCGGGAAAAAATACGGCCGAGTTCGTGCAGATGGCGAAAAAGCTGGATGCCTACCCACAACTGGCTGGGCTGGAATTGAACATCTCGTGCCCCAACGTCAGTGGTGGGGTTGATTACGGTACGAACCCCAAAATGACCGCCGAGGTCGTGTCGGCCGTCCGAAATGCCTGCCAATTGCCAGTCATTGCCAAGTTGACTCCTAACGTCACCAGTGTTGTCGAGATTGCCCAGGCGGCCAGTGAAGCAGGAGCCGATGCCCTGTCGCTGGTGAACACGTTTCAAGGTCTGGTCGTCAACTGGCGGAAGCGTAAGCCAGTCCTGGGAAATGGCATTGGCGGATTGAGTGGCCCGGCAATCAAACCACTCGCCCTGCGAATCGTGTGGCAAGTGGCTCAAGCGGTAAAAACCCCGATCATCGGGATCGGTGGAATTCAATCAATCGACGATGTGATGGATTTTCTGATCTGCGGTGCCTCAGCCGTACAGATCGGGACCGCGAATTTCTACAACCCGACGCTCGCAACATCACTCGTAGATCAATTGGAAGCGATCCTTGTCGAAGAAGGCTGTGAATCAGTCAGCGATCTGGTTCGAACCATTCAGCCCTCAACGGTCTCGCTCATGGCAGCGCAGGCTTGTGCCTTGCCGAATTCCTCGGCCCATTAAGTTTGCGGTTTTTCGTCTGTCCAAATATCGACGCGTCTTCAAATTTCAGAATCCCTGGTTCCAAACATCTCTGGTGAGTCATGCGAGTTCTTTCCGGTATTCAGCCCACAGGACGGTTCCATTGGGGAAACTATTTCGGCGCGATCCAGCAGTACATCGCCCTGCAGAACAACGAGCAGTCCTTTTATTTCATCGCGGACCTGCACGCCCTCACCAGTGTCCGTGACCGCCAGGGCCTGGAACAGAATACGTGGGATGCCGCAATTGATCTGTTGGCCCTGGGATTAAATCCCGACCAGGCCACGCTCTTTCGGCAATCCGATGTTCC
>CAIWEX010001075.1 GCA_903911795.1 uncultured Schlesneria sp. | reverse complement strand
TTCCTCTTGTGAACCCAGACGCTGAAGCAGCGTCTGGGCCACCCCGCCAAGTTGCGGTCACATTCAGACTTTCAAGAGTCAGGCACAGCCTGACCTACGCGACTGGAAGGGCTGAAATAATCATCGTTTGAGACCGTGAGTCTGCCTGACGCGTTTCAAGCATGATCTTGAGCAGGACGAACTCGATTATCGAAACTTCAGACTGGCAACTCCCAGCAGTGCCAGCAATGCCGAACTGATCCAGAACCTGACGACGATCCTGGTTTCTGGATCACCTCGCAGGACAAAGTGGTTGTGCAGCGGGCTGCATGCCAGGATTCGCTTGCCGGTCAGACGGAAACTGGTGACCTGAGCAATGACGCTCAGCGTTTCAATGACGAAGACTCCGCCAATGATCACGAGTAACACTTCCTGCCGGATCACCAGTGCACCATAGCCCAGCAGTGCCCCTGTCGGCAGCGACCCCGTGTCACCCATGAAGACCTGCGCCGGATGGCAGTTGTACCACAGGAACCCCAGCATTGCCCCGACCATGGCGGCGAACAGGACACCCAGTTCTCCCGCACCGACCATGTGCGGCATGTTCAAATATTCGGCCATCACACGATGCCCACTGAGATACGTCAGGACCGCAAATGCTGAACCCGCCAGGACCAGGCAACCACCGGCCAGCCCATCCAGACCGTCTGTCAGGTTCACTCCATTCGAACTGCCGACGATTACGAATGCTGCCCAGGCGATGAATCCGACGCCAATAAAAACTCCCTGACGACCGATCGGAAAAATCAGTTCCAGTCCCTGTGGCTGACTCAATTGGACCATGTACAGCCATGCGCAGATGGGAAGCACCAGAATCGTCTGAGCCGTTAACTTCTGTCGAGCGGTCACGCCACGTTTGCGGGTGCTGATCTTGATCCAGTCATCGATTCCGCCGATGACTGCAAAGCCGATCGTGACCATCATGGCCTGCTGCAAATAGCGATTCGACATATCACCGCAACAGACCGCGGCGATCACGATGGCCGCCACAATGAATAATCCGCCCATTGTGGGGGTATTCCCCTTGGCAGCGTGCAACTCGTTCAAACGGGCCGAGGCACTGTCGATCCGTTCCCGAAACCGACTCTTCAGCCACCGAATCGCGAAAGGTCCGCAAATGACGGCAGTCAGGAACGAGACCATGGCCGCCAGAGCCATACGTGCGGTTAGGAAGACTCGCGAATCACCTGTCGATGCGCCCGAAAGCCTCTCGAAGAATGGAGCGTATTGCTGTAACAGCCAGACCAGCATCGCAGGGTCCTGAGTCAGTTGAACGGACTACTCGCAGGTATTAACACCAGGTGCCGGGAGACAAGGCTCCCGGCACCCGGATACAGTTTCCGCCACGTGGCAAGCGATGAAATGATTGACCCAGTAACCACTTCATCATGCCGTATGCGTCAAACCCAGCGCGACCCGGATTTGATCAGGATTCCCGCAAACCCTTCGCTCGTGACGGAAACGTAGATTCCTCTATGCACAATTTCGATGTCGAAAATCGCCTCGCAAAGCCGCCTCCAGCGCAGCTCGTTCAGTGATCCAGTCCACAATTCTTTCCATTCGGGTGACGCGCGAGCCCTTAACGAGGATCACGTCCCCCGGTTCCAACCAGCAGTCAAGCACCGCTTTGATCGATTCCAGATCCGAACCGGCTGCAATGCAGTGCTGCGACATCCCCGCAGATTCCGCCCCGCGAGCGACTTCATCGGCATACTGCCCACACGCCAGAACCAGATCGATCTTCAGATTCGCCGCGAGTTCACCGATTCGCCGATGTTCAAGGTCCGCCGACTCACCAAGTTCACGCATGTCACCGAGCACCAGAATCCGGCGCCCCAGCCCGGGGATTTCCAAATCAGGAAGCATCCGACAGGCGGCCGCTACTGACAGCGGGCTGGCGTTGTACGTGTCATCAATGACGGTCCAAGGTCCAATTTCCTTCAGCCGTGTTCTTCCTTCGATCGGTTCGAAACAGGCCAGCCCCTGAGCTACTGATGGCAATCGCACGCCAATTTCACGAGCAATCGCAATTGCGCAGAGTGCATTTGTCAGGTGATGCCGACCGCAGACTGGAATTGCAAAGTCGACACCATCCACGCGGAACTGCAATCCCTGGAACGACGCATGGACGCGTGAGGCTCGCAGGTGATTATCGTCCCCTTCGCCAACAAAGATCACTGGACAGGGTGCCCGGTCTGCCATCTGCCGCAGGATTGGATCGTCACCGGGGAGTACCGCAAAGCCCGTCGACGGCAAGCTTTCGAGTAACTCACCCTTCCCCTGGATCACGCCGCTGATACTTCCAAACGTGGAAAGATGAGCCGGGCCGATGGCTGTGACAACGCCGATTTCTGGCGAAGCAATGTTGGCCAGTTCGGCGATATCCCCCACGCGGGACGCTCCCATTTCGAGAACGATGAACTCATGCCGATGATCTGCTTCCAGCATGCTCAATGGCAGGCCGATCGTATTGTTGAAGTTCTTCCGACTGCGGATTCCTTCGAATTCCGAGGCCAAGGCCACATGGATGAGATCACGCGTGGTCGTTTTACCAACACTTCCCGTAAGACCGATGACCAGTGCGTCGAGTGTCCCTCGATACCAGCGTGCCAGATCCATCAGGGCCTGATTGGTGTCTGGCACCAGTAACATTGGTCCACTAAACGCGTGTGCATTCGACGCGTTGGCAACACACAGTGCGGCTCCACGCTGTTGGGCCTGAGCAATAAAATCGTGGCCGTTGTGAGTTTCCCCCTGCAAGGCCCAGAACGCGGAACCTGCGATGAGGCTGCGCGAATCCGTGCTGATTCGTTCAATCGACAGGTTGTGATCAACGACGCCAGTGAGGGTTCCACCGGTCGCTTGCATCAGTTCTGGCAGGCTGAGTGATTCCATGTCAGGCACTCGCCCGTCGTGTTTGACCCAGCAATGGTCGCCATTGTTCTGACAAGAGTTCTCTCGCCACCTGACGGTCGTCGAACGGTAAGCGGCGGTCGCCAATCACCTGTTCGGTTTCATGCCCCTTCCCGGCGAGCAACACGCAATCGCCTGGTTCAGCAATGTGCAGGGCAGTCGCAATCGCATTCGCTCGATCCGGCTCAATCACAGGTTCGGTCTTCGATCCCGACATTCCAGCGACGATTTCATCAATGATACGTCGTGGTTCTTCGGATCGAGGGTTGTCGCTGGTTACAATCGCCACGTCTGCCAGGGATGCAGCCTTACCCAGTAGCGGGCGTTTCGTCCGATCACGATCACCACCTGCACCGAAGACGCAAATCAGCTTACCAGGAGTAATACTTCGCAGGCTTTGCAGGCAGCGCCGCAGTGCGTCGTCCGTATGGGCATAGTCGACAAATACATCAAACGGCTGACCACACTGAATCCGTTCCAGGCGACCGGGGACACAACGAAACTGTTCGATCCCGGCAACAATGTCTTCTGGTGAGACACACAGATGAGCCGCCGCAGCGGCCGCAGCCAGGCAGTTCGAGATGTTATGCCGGCCGATCATTGTCGTGGCACAGTCGAGTGATCTGCCGTGAATCGAGATCCGAAACCGAGTTCCTTGCAGCGACTCTTCCCTGACCTGAGCAGAAACGTCGGCATCCGATTTTAACCCGAACGATGTGAACGAAACCGAATCGTGAACTCGATCCCGTAGAGACCATGTTCCCGGATCATCGGCATTCAGAGCGATCAATCCACCCGGACGTACAAGTTCCAGGATCTTGGCTTTCGCTTCGCGATAGGATTCGAAATCCCCGTGGTAGTCGAAGTGGTCCTGGGTGATATTTGTCAGGATCGCCGCTTCCAGTTCAATTCCCGCAGCACGCCGCTGATCGAGGGCGTGGCTGGAGAGTTCAATGGCTGCTCGTCGCGTTCCGTTGGCGGTCATTCGACCAAGCCAGCGAGCCAGTGGTCGTGAAGCGGGGGTTGTCAGCGTCGACGATTCGGTGGAGTAGCCGTCCGAATATTCCACGGTTCCCAGAATTCCACAACGCTGGCTGGCACGCGCGAGCAGGCTGCGAATCAGCCATGTCGTTGTCGTTTTGCCGTTCGTTCCGGTGACTCCCACGACATCCAGTCGCCGCGAAGGATCGCCTGCGAGCGCTTCGCACAATCGCGAAAATGCCGACCGTACGTCAGAAACAATGCACTGTGGAATCGACACGCCGGCCAATGGCCTGTCCACCAGCAGTGACGTTGCTCCGCGTGCAATTGCGTCATCGATATATTGTCTGCCATCTGTTTTTGAGCCACTGATGGCGGCAAACAGACTTCCGGGGCAGACATCGTGGCTGTTATCAAACGCATCGGTAGCGCAGATGTTGGAACAGCCAACAAAACTGGCCTGCGGAAACAATCTCCGCAAACTGGCTGCG
>CAIWEX010001074.1 GCA_903911795.1 uncultured Schlesneria sp. | reverse complement strand
TGTTGATTTGCTACGTGGCTTGATATCTGACAATTTCTGTTCGAGACCAGGCCGGGGAAGCCGTTGCTTTTCCGGCCTTTTCCATGGATCGAATGGACTTTGAAACAAAGTCCCGACGCCGTAGATCAGTACTTCTTTACTTCCAGCTTTGCGCCCGGATAGTAGTGGTGGACGATCTCTTGTGATTTCTTTCCAGTGAGAGCTAAACCACGCGCTCCCCACTGACAAAACCCAACCCCGTGACCATGCCCACGGCCGTCCGCGCGAAACGAAGTCTTCTCCTGATGCAAGGTGAAGTGTGGACTTCGAAAAACTCCGGCAGGCAATCGCTCTCGCAGTTCAACGCCGGTGAGTGCCACGGTTTTCTTGCCGTCTGAAAACTCAAACCGCGAGATCTTCCCGCTCCCTGGTGATTCAAACTGGCGGATAGTGGCGATCTTTGTGATCGCCCCCTTTTGTTGGACTGCTTTCAAGAACTCGTCCTTGCCGATGGACACGCTCCAGCGATGGTATTCAGAATCACGACACCCGTCGCACGTGACCGGCTTCAGAATATCCACGGCATCCGTGAAGATCTGGGAACCGTCGGTCGTTCGTCCGCCACAGACTGCTGAATAGTACGTACAAAACAACTTCCCTCGGTACGTGCAGACGATGCCGCGCGTCGCAGCCACAGCCTGCCGACTCGATTCTGATTCGCCTGCGAGGCGACGACCAGCAGCGATGTATTCAACCCCCTGATACTTCTGGCTGCGCTGAGACGAAAACAAATCATAGACCGCGGCAGGGTCTGCGTGCGCCATCTGATAGAAAGCATATGTTCGCGAGACAATTGCCTGAGCCTCACGAGCGGCCGCAGGAAAGGCGGCTGGCATTTCGGAATCGACGACGCTGGCAAGGTACTCTTCGACGGGAAGGACATTGACAGCCGAAACCAATCCATCCGTACGACGGAACAATCGCATCGCGCCACGATACAAATGATCGTCGACTCTGATGGCCGCAGATTCTTTGGCTATGACTTCCAGTTGAGTCGTGCTATACGACTTTTCTCCGATCTTCAGGCCGGTCGCTGTCGGCAAGACGACCGTCGCCGCCAGCGAATCACTCTTGCTGAGTCGCTTCGACGTCCCCAATTCGTGAATCGAATACGGGCCGCGAATTTCAAGTCGAAAGGATGCTGTTCCACCCGGGGTAACGTTGACTCGAATGAGTGGTGATTTCGAGGGGTTGGCTGAAAGATCAGGTTTGACGTCTGTTCTAGCGGACGCCGGGCCCACAGAAGGCGAACCCACATCGGCTCCGGGCTGCGGCACACGTTTAGTATTGGCGACACGTGCGGCTGTCGGAGGGATCGCGTGGGAAGGGAGAGGGCGGTGAGCGTCGATCTGGACTGCGCCCACCGCACAAAACATCAAAACGACCAACGACAACCAGACTCCAAGCGACTTTTGAAAGTCGCCCGGCGACCGATTGTCGTTACTGGCCACATCCCGCTCCGAATCAGTCGTTTCGCAACTTCAGATTCATTTCAGCCAACTGCTGACGAATTTCGTTCAGCGAAGTCACCCCGAAGTTCTTCGTGGCAAGCAATTCATCAGGCGATCGTTGAACCAACTCGCCCAATGTTGTGATCGCCAGACGAGCCATACACTTGCGTGCACGCACCGACAGGTTAAGATCGGACACAGACCGTGAAAGCATCGCGGCCTCTTGAGGCGACAGATCCGGGGCGATAAACCCGAAACCTGCTGGTGCGACTGCCGCGAACGGATCTTTGGTCTTCGCAGGTTGCAAGTTTTGTCCGACCTGAAGACCGTGTGCGGTCATCAGATCTCGGATTTCCACCAGCGATGTCTCACCGAAATTCTTACCTTCGAGTAGTTCGGTCTCAGTGATCGTGGTCAGATCGCCCAAGGTCACGATATTCATACTGGCAAGGCAATTGCGGCTGCGGACCGAAAGTTCGAAGTCAGTCACTGGCCGACTGAGCAGTTGTGCCAACCGAGCTTCGTTTCGAGCCATGTCATCGTCGTAGTACATCTCGCTCGTGGCTTCGATGTCCTGCATGTACATCTTGGCGCGTTCGTGTGTCGGATCATATGCCAGAACGCGACGGAAGCAGAACGCTGCTGCGGCGTAGTTTCCCTTGTCTTCGTACAGCAGTCCCAGATTCATCAGGGCGCCGAGGTGATAGGGAGGGCGGCTGAGTGACTGCTCGTAAAGACGAATCGCTTCGTTATCGTTGCCGTAGCGAGCGTTTTCCCCGGCGAGGCGGAACAGCGCCTGTCCATGGTGCGAATCCATGTCGACAGCACGTTCAAAATATTCGATCGCTCCGTAGGTATCCCCGCGGTCAGACAGAATACATCCCATCTGATAGGAATAATCGGCACGCCGAGCCCCTTCGAGGCCTGCTTGCTTCAACGCAGCTTCAGCCAGATCGAGTTTGCCCTGCATCCGCAGTGCACCGGCTCGCTTCAGCGTGCATTCGACAGGATCGAATCCGGCCTTCGCAGCCGCTGCGAAATTGGCTTCTGCTTCCTTGTGCTTGTTCATTGAGGATTGCGCCAATGCCAGGCAGTAGAGGGCCGTGCCATCATCGCCGACACCTGACAACAGACGCTCCGCAATAGCATGCTGCCCAAGGAGATACGCGCCGATGCCCGCGCGAACGGTCGACCCTGAGGCTCCGCCCCCTTCGACTTCACGCAGCAATGCTTCGATCTCTATCCGGGCCTGCACAACTTGATCGCTTACGACGGAACGTCGCATCTGCGCCAATTCATCTGCCGTGACGTGCCCTTTGTTACTCAGGATCGCTCGGATGTTGACGGGTTCCAACGGCTTCATCACAGTCGGTTTAACCTTTCGTACGGGCTTCTTTGCATGCGATGCACGCAACCTGCGGGCGAAAACCTCGCAAGCGGCACCACCTGCCTAATAACTTCTGTCAACCGAAGCCTGAAGATTATATCGTTGCCCTCACAATCTGCAACGCCGTCAAGAAAACAGATGGGCATCGCTTCAATGTCAGTAAAGTCGGCCTGAATTTAAGGCATCGCTCTGGGTGGCCATTAATTCCTCGTAACCGCGACGCAGTGCCGCAAAACACTCCATTCAAGACAAGACGATACACAGAAGATGTCGACTCAAACTCTACTCAGGAAATAGGTTGCGGCAACCTTAAGATTAGCAATTGCCGCGAGGGTCACTTTACCGAAACAAGAGAGGAACGGAGTTCTTTGGAAAAGACTGACGATGCTGCTCAACACGTTGGCCTCCCCCGCCTGTGATCCACTCGCCCTGCTGCTGGAATGTGGGATAGGGGAGGCTGCGCTCAAACCTCAGTTTGCTGACTCTCTGCAGATTGGCATGGCGATCACAAATTGCCCGATTGCAATTCTGTCCAGAACGGAAAACGAGCGGGAATGGATTGAGGCCGTAACCGGGATGGAACTTCCCGACGACGTCGCCACGTGGCCCCCGTTACGTCCCCTGAACACCTCTGTCGTCGTTGACGACACTGACAAAAATCCAGAACTTCAAAGCCACCCATTGATTTGCAGGAACCCCGCGATTCGAGCCTGGTTGGCGGTCTCGATCAAGTCATCAGATGGGAAGAATTACGGTTTTCTATCAGTAGCGGATACATCGCCACGTCCGTTTACGATGCAACAGGTCCGAAGCCTGACACAACTTGCGGGCCAGATTGCCGCGTTGCTTGAGCTGCATCAAGTGAATCGTCAACTGGCCATTCAGTTGATTGAGGCCAATCGGACTCGTGACATGTTGGGGGCTGTCATCGACAGCATTGAAGACACTCTCACCGTCAAAGACCGCGAAGGGCGCTATCTGCTTTACAATAAAGCAGCGGCAATGCGATCAGGAATTCATGCTGCCGATATCCTGGGAAGTGACGCCAGCAGACTACTCGACGCTCAGCGACTCATGCAGTCGCAGGAATCAGACCGCCGCGTGATGGAGACGGGGCAACCTGAGACGATTGAGACACGCGACGATTCAGCATCGCCACCCCGAAACTATCTGACGACGAAAGCTCGTTACATCCGGCGCGACGGACTGGTGGGTGGAGTCATCACCACTTCCCGGGATATCACCGAGCGAGTTCGTGCTCTCGATTCTGTCCGCCACAATGAAGAACGGTTTCGCAAGCTGGTGGAAAATGCCTGGGATGCTTCAGTGGTCGTAGACCATGGTGGATGTATCCTTTACGCAACCCAGTCGATCCAGCGTATTCTGGGTCTTCAACCAGAGGATCTGATTGGTCGTCAAGGCTTGGATTTTATTCATGTCGATGACCGCAATCGAACCCGGAAAGAACTGGCGATTCTTTCGGCCCGGCCGCATGAACCTCGGTGCATTCAGAACCGGATTGTACTACCCGACGGGGTTCGCTGGCTGGAGATGGTCCTGACGAATCTTCTGAACGACGCCGACATTCAAGGTGTCGTCATCAATGTTCGCGATGTGACGGCGCAGCATCGGATCGTCCAGGAACTTCAGCAGCGAGATGCGTTGCTCCAGAAACTGTCCGAGCAGGTACCCGGTGTCATCTATCAGTTCCGGCAATACCCCGACGGGCGAAGTACTTTCCCCTACGCCAGCGAAGGAATCCGGCAGATCTACGAAGTGACTCCTGAACAAGTCCGCGAATCGGCCGAGCCTGTCTTTTCCATCATTCACCCCGACGACTTTGACATGGTTGTGCAAAGTATTCAGTTGTCGGTGAAAACCATGGAGCCGTGGCAATGTGAGTATCGAGTGAACTTGCCGGTTCAGGGAGTGCAGTGGCGCGAAGGTCATTCCGTACCCGAGCGACTGGAAGACGGCAGCATTCTCTGGCACGGCTACATTTACGACATCACTGCCCGTCGTCAGGCGGAAGCGAATCTTCGCGAAAGTCAGGCTCGACTCCAGGCCATCTTTGACTCAGAACCGGAATGTGTAAAGCTGATCGACTCGAACTGCCGCCTGTTGGATATCAATCCCGCGGGGTTGCGACTGATCGATGCCGTTTCCGTTGATCAGGTTCTCAACCACAATGTCCTGAATCTGATTGTTAACGAATACAGGGAAGCGTTCCAGAAGACGTTGGAAGAAGTCTTTGCCGGTGGTACGACGCGAACCGAGTTTGAAGTCGTCGGCCTGGCGGGAACTCGACGATGGATGGAACAGTACGCGGTCGGACTTAAAGATCCACACGATCCCGCGCGCGTCGTACAGATGCTGGCCGTAGCTCGAGACATCACTGATCGTCGGAGATCGGAACTGGAACTTGCGCGAGCTCGATTGAAGGCAGAAGCAGCCAACAATGCGAAAAGCGAATTTCTGGCGAACATGAGCCATGAAATCCGGACGCCGCTCACAGCAATCCTGGGTTATACGAATCTGCTTACCGATGAATCCGGCGACCCCCTCTCGCCGGAACGTAAATCTGAAGCGATCGAAACCATTCGACAAGCGGGCGAACATTTGCTTACGGTGGTCAACGATATTCTGGACCTTTCCAAGATTGAAGCCGGGCAAATGCTGGTCGAGCAGATCGACATTTCGTTCCAGGATCTCCTGCGCAGCATCGACTGCCTGATGAGACCACGCGCCGTTGCCAAGGGACTTTGGCTCAAGATGATCTGCGATAGTCCCATTCCTTGTCGCGTTATCACCGATCCTACCAGGCTGCGCCAGGTCTTGATGAACTTGCTCGGTAATGCGATCAAATTCACCGAACAGGGAGGAATCACGCTGCGATTCAACACCTCGCCGCACGGTGAAAAGACATTGCTGCGTATGTCGATTGAGGACACTGGAATCGGCATGTCACCGGGGCAGGCCGAACGCCTGTTTGCAGCATTTGCTCAAGGGGATTCAACGGTCACCCGTAAATACGGTGGAACCGGATTAGGTCTGGTGATTTGTCAACGACTTGCTCGGTTACTCGGCGGCGATGTTGAACTCGTCCGGACACAGTCGGGACTGGGATCGATCTTCACCGCCTCGGTCGTAGTCGATCAGGTCGCTGGCTGCAGCCTGATTCAAGATTTGAATTCTGTCACGGTGCCAACGGTTCACGAACAGCCAGGTCAGCAGATTCGCCTGAATGGAAGAATCCTGCTTGCCGAAGATGCTCGTGAAAACCAGGTCTTGATCTCGTTCCTGTTGCGAAGAGCCGGTGCCGAAGTCGACATCGCAGAAAACGGTACGGTCGCATTAGAAATGATCGAAAAGGCTGTATTGCGAGATTGCCATTACGACCCGCTGCTGACCGACATG
>CAIWEX010001073.1 GCA_903911795.1 uncultured Schlesneria sp. | reverse complement strand
GACAGTTGCCTCATTCACAATGGCGATCTCGCCCAGGCGTTCTGAGCGAAGTCCGATCCATTCCAGTCGGCCGACTTGCGGCAGAATTTCCAGCAAGGTCTTAACGGATTCCACGGGAAGCTCCCTTTGCTTTTTTGGCTCGGTCAAAAAGACCGTGAGCCACGAACGATGACATTCGCTTTGAACACAGCGTCGATGTCATTTTATCGCAGGGTTATGACTCCTGCAGGCCTGCTTACAACTTCTTCGCTTCCTCTTGTTGATGATTCTTTGTCCGAGACAAGCCCGGTGCGGTCTCTGAGTTTCGGGGCCAGATTTGCCAGAAAGTATCGAGTTGTCGCCACATTTGGGAATATTTTCGAGATTCCAGCGATCAAAATAACAGAGGTCCACGTCGAAGATCTTCAAAACAAAGGGGCGACCGATGAATCAGCGCAGATTTGTCGTCGGGCTGACGACTGTCTTTGGTCTTTTTGCCGTGTCCGCTGGTTGCGGAAGTCGCATTCCGGGGATCGATCCAAACGTCTACGTCGTTGAACATACCGACTACAATCCGCCAAAGCCGATCAATGAAGAATTGACGGACGACAAGCTGGAGGACAAGCAGACATCGTTTTTCCCTGATGTTGTTGATCGCCGACCACTGGAGGAATGGCTGGTCAACCAGAGCGAAGCTGTCATCCGACTCGATGTTCCGCTCATCAAACCTGATCATGATCAACAGTTACTCGTCTTGCATCCGTCGTACGCTGCGGCGGCGTCAGCCATTCAGGTCTTGCCGTCTGTCAATCTGATTGATGGAAAGGCGAAGCAGTTTGATGACGGGCTCTACGCAGCAATCGATCTTGCCCTTTTTCAGGGAGTTGCTGATGGGCGATTTGGGCACATCACACTGGTCAAACGGCTGCTGGCGGCCGTTGAATCAAAAGGTCCTTCAGCAGCCTATCTCGCGGCGGGACTGACACTCGGTGGAGTCGAAACCCACGTTGCCAATGATTCCGAGAGACTGACGTTGATTCGCAAGTTTGAAGCGAACCCCGCTCTCTCCAAACCAATTGGCTTCTATACGTGGAATGACTCGCTCAAGCGTTGCTGGCAGTTCATGCGGTACTTTCAGGAGCCGCTGGATGAAACGAATCCGGTCGTTGCCAACCTGGTGAAAGCGATTCAGGCTGACCCGACGCTTGCTGCAGATTGTCAGCAGGCTTCCCAATTCTTCGCAAAGCTGACGAATCCGCTGTCGCGACTGACCGTGCCGGATTTGATCGGCGTCGATCTGACCTCAAAGACTGCTCTGGCAGAACTGCGGGCGCGTCGGGGCGTGAAAGAGGACAACCGTGGTGCGTCATTGTTTCCGGCATCAACTTCGCGCGAAACAGAACTTTTCAACAAACTCTTTCCCCTTGGTATCCCCGCAGGGACCGACTTGATGAAAACGCTGATCCGGCGAATCCGTTCGGGCGAAGTCGATTTGACACCTCGTGAGAGTAGCGGCTGGTACGACCATCAGGTCTATGCTTTGGAGACGATGCTGCTCCCAGAGCGAGGTGAAGAACAGAACAAGTTATTGCTGACGAAGCCTTATAAAAATCGAATGCTGGAAGCATTCCAAGCGCTGATCACCAAACGCCGCGAAACTCATGTCCGTCAATTGGAGTCTGCCGGAGCGAAGTCAGCCGCTCCCCCTCGTCGATTGGAGACGATCTCACCACGCTTGCGCATCGAGCCTTGTCCGTCATTTTACCTGCGGACAGCCCGGTCGTATTCGTTCCTGCAGACCTTCCTTTTGGCATCGCTGGGTGAAGAGACTTTGAAGCAATTGCATGGCTTACGACAAGAAGGTGACCGGCCCGACGATTTGCTTATTAAACTTGCCGCACAGCGAGATCTGTTTTACGGATTGTATCTCGTTAGTTGCGATGACATTGGACACACGGTTGCGCTGAAGCCTGAAGAGCTACCCGAGCCAGATCGCTGTTACGAAGCAGCACTGGCCTGGCTGAATCACGTGGCGGAACGGACTGATCGGGACCTTGCACAAGACACGCGTGTCGCAGTGCCAATTTATGTGGACCGGTTTCGACAAACAACGCGATTGTGGGTCACGTTGGGCGTCCGTCTGACGCGTCTTGAAGCCAGCTATGTACGACCTCCCCGGATCAAGCCCGCGAACGGGACTGGTGACTGGGAAGTCGTACAGAGTCACATGCTGAAAGGATCTGATTATTTGATCGCCGTCGACGAATTTGCCGAGGTCGAAATCCCTACGCTGACGCCGCCAACCCGTGAAGAGCTTCGCGAAATCTGTGATACCCACAAAACGAAAGAGAAGATTATCCAGGCGCTTTCGGTGTGGAAGCCGTAATCGAGCTGCTAGTCAATTCAATTTCCGTAAGGCAGAACGATGGAAGCGATCTCAATCCTGATTCTTCATCG
>CAIWEX010001072.1 GCA_903911795.1 uncultured Schlesneria sp. | reverse complement strand
TGAACATTCAAGGATGTTGGGCGGAAATCATAGCGAGTTTTTTCGCGAGTGCCCCGTCAACGCGCCAATTTGATGTTGAGTCCAATGGGCGGAGTTCGAGTTCACTCTGCTTCTCCGCCGCGTATTGTTTTTTCATTTTTGAAACGCAGAGAGCGCGGAGAACGCAGAGATAGAAACCGAGATGATCGCCTTCTCCTGTCTTAACTCTGCGATCTCCGCGCTCTCAGCGTTTCTATCTCTTCCGGGTCTCACCGCGAAGTGCCCGAGTCACTGAAATCAGGTCAGTTGCTTGCGAAAGCGAGCCAGACTGATTGACAGTACGGCAATGCAGCAGAGGACCAGTCCGATGACCTGAGGAATCAGATCGAACAGATCCGCCCCTCGCAGGATGATGCCTCGCAGGATTTCCAGAAAATAGGTCGCCGGGATCGCGAACGAGACGACATAAATTGGAAACGGCATTTCACTGCGAGGGAACATGAAACCCGACAGCAGGACCGTCGGCAACATCAGCAGAAAGGCGAACTGCATCGCCTGTAATTGGGTTCTTGCGACTGTCGATACCAGCAGGCCCAACCCTAATGCACAGACAATGAATAGTGATGACAGTGCCATCAGCAGTAACAAGCTGCCGTGAATCGGTACGCCAAACAGATACACCATTACCGTCAGTACAATCAGCGTCTCCAGAGTTCCAATGCAGGCATAAGGAACCAGTTTGCCGAGCAGCAGGCCCAATCGCCCGACAGGGGTCACGAAGAGTTGCTCAAGAGTCCCCAGTTCCCGTTCGCGAACAATTGCGAACGATGTCAGAAACAACGTGACAAGTTGCAGGATAATTCCCACGAGGCCCGGCACGAAGAAGTGAGAACTCTCCAAGTCTGGGTTATAGAGCAGTCTCGGCCTCATTTCGATCGGCATCACGGCATGGCCAGTCGAATCGCGTGACGGGACGGCAGCCAGCGATTCCGCAAACGGTCGTGTGATCTTCAGCGAAAGCGAAACACCGAGCAGTTGAGCCGCATGTAGGGCCGTATTGGCGACCTGCGAATCACTGCCATCAATCAGGACCTGAACGGCCACCTGCTTTCCGCGTAACAGGCGATCGGAATAGTCTGGCGGAATCCGGATCCCGACTTTTGCCCGCCCCGAAACCAGCGCTCGACGGAATGATTCATCATCATAGACAGAATTCACAATTTCGAAGGATCGCGTATTGCGAAAGCTGTCAATCAATTCATTCGCCTGCTGACGCCCGTCGAGATCATACACGACAGTCGGAATGTGCTCGATTTCCTGCTGAATCGCGTACCCGAAAATGACCGTCTGCATGACCGGGACGACCAGCATGAAAAAGATCGTCGCCGGTTCACGTCGGATGTGCGAAAATTCTTTCAGCAGCATCGCGACAAATCCTCGCATCAGTCGCCAGCGGGAATCATTGCTCTCTGTCGGTCGGGATCGCACCGGCGGATCACTTGAGTCTGGACCTTCGTTCGATTTACTCCGCTCAAGTTCTGACATCGCGCCGACAGGCGCAACATTTGTCGGCGGCAAGAGCACGGGTTCAGGTGCTTTTGACGCGCCAGGGTGATGCGTGGCTTCTTCAGCAGCCCGCGTTAATGTCACAAACACATCTTCCAGCGTCGGCTCAATGGCTCGAAACCGGACTTTATCCGGACTGAGATGCAGCGCATCCAGCAATTGCGACTCCGCTAATCGCTCGGCAGCCAGAACATGAATGGTTTGGCCAAACAGTGTCGCGTCCTCGACCCCATCGAGATGACGCAATTGAGTCAGAATTGACGTCGGTGAGTCGAGTTCCAGTTCGAAACGACGCATCCCCGGCGGCGTGACGGCGGGAAGCTGTTTCAAGTCTGCAGGTTTACCACCCACGATCAGCTTCGACAGATAGATGTAGCCGACGTCCGTACAGCGTTCGGCTTCGTCCATGTAATGAGTCGTCACAAAAAGTGTGACACCGCGTCCCGACAATTCGAACAACAGATCCCACAAATCGCGTCGGGCTACCGGGTCGATCCCGGCCGTTGGTTCGTCGAGGAACAGTACGTCGGGCTCATGAATCAGTGCACAGGCGAGTGCCAACCGCTGCTTCCAGCCGCCTGAAAGAGTTGACGCCAGTTGATCGATCCGGTCGCCAATTCCTGTCAGTTCCTGCACGGCCTGCGATCGTTCGGCCAGTCGTTCCGCGGACAGTCCATAGATTCTGCCGTAAAACTCAATGTTCTCCCGAACACTCAGGTCACCGTACAGGCTGAATTTCTGAGACATGTAGCCAATGCGGCGTTTGATTGCTTCCGCTTCGAGTCGCACGTCATGACCGAGAACTGTAGCCGATCCAGACGACGGTTCGAGGACTCCACAGAGCATCCGAATGATTGTCGATTTGCCGCTGCCGTTGGGGCCCAGCAAACCAAAGATCGCCCCGCGCTGGACTTGAAAGCTGACGTCGCTGACCGCTGTCAATGCGCCGAAACTTCGAGTCAACTGTTTCACGTCGATGACGGGTGCGGCCATCAGTGTCATCTCCGCGTTACTTACTGGGGAACCAGACGTCTGCCGCCATGCCTGGACGCAAACGGTCGCGACCAGCCTCCAGCATCACCTTGATGCGAAAGACCTGTTTGGATCGTTCTTCGGGCGTCTGCACGTTTCCCGGTGTAAATTCCGCCTGACGAGAAACAAACGTAATTCGAGCCGCAAATCGTTCTCCCGGATAACTGTCGACCGTCACTTCGACCGGGTCGCCGACCTTGACTGCCAGTTTGTTCTCAGGGAGATAGGCTCGCACCCAAAGTTGTGACAGGTCCATCACCGAGATGACTGGAGCATTCGCACCGACCAGATCGCCCGGTTGCAGATCGATCGCTTCGATGGCACCGTCAATCGGGGCTTTGACCTCAAGTTCTTCAATCTGCCGCTCAATCGCCCGCATTCCGGCTTCCGCAGTCTTAACAGCCGCTTCCGCCTCAGCAATCTCCTCGATCCGCGAACCATTCTTCTTCAGCAGCCATAACTGCTTGGCTTCTTCCATCTGAGCCCGGGCTTCCGCTAGTTCTTCAGGCCGAGTTCCGTTCTTCAACTTGGCCAGCAATTCCCGCTGAGCGTCGGCCGTCGACCGGGCGACTCGCAATTCGGTATTCGCCTGGTCCATCTCTTCCTGAGTGGTTGCTTTCTTGCCAAACAGCTCTTCGATACGCCGATGTTTTAACTTGGCGAGAGCGAGTTCCGAGTCTGCCAGATCGAACTGGGCTTGTGCCACAGCGATGTCTTCGATCCGCGGGCCATTCACCAGGCGTTCGACGGTCGCCGACAGTTGATCAAAGTGGGCACGCGATTGAGCAATCTCCTCCACGCGGAAGCCGGTCTTGACCTTGTTATGAACTGCATTCGCCTGAGCCAGTTGGGACTTTGCCTGAGCGAGCAGTTCCTGCAACTGAAATGGTTCAAGCTGGATCAGCAACTGACTCCGTTTGACGATATCCCCTTCTTCCACATGGACATGTCCGACGCGGCCACCGACGCGTGAGCCAATCCGGATTTCATGTGCCTCAACGAATCCCGAAACATGCAATGGCTCCGTACGGTGCTGGCTGTAAATGAGTAATCCCGCCAGGACCGCTGCCACGACGATGATTCCGACGACTCGATTGATCATACGCCATCACTCTTTCGGAAGTCGCGACAGATTCTCAGTGGCCCCGATCAACAACAACATGTCCTCGGTCTGAATGATCTCGTCCGGCTGCGGGACCGAAAGACTTTCACGGGTTTCTTCGACACCATTCTTGTCGGCGGACCGAACGGTACGACGGATTGCGACCAGGTTAACACCATAGCGGACTCGCAGGTTCAAATCTCGCAGCGTTTTGCCTCGGAAGGAACTGGGGGCGTGTAGTTCGATCAGTGTAAAGCCTTCGCCGAGATCGATGAAGTCCTCAAGGAAGGGATTAGCCAGCTTGCGAGCCAGTTGACGTCCGGTTTCGGACTCTGGCTGAATCACTTCATCGGCACCGATCTGACTGAAGATTTCAGCATGGATGGATGTCGCCGCACGGCAAATCACGCGCGGAATCTTCAACTGCTTCTTCGCAATGGCTGCGGTCAGCAGAGCGGCTTCAAAGTTTTCGCCGATCGCAACGATCAGGACATCGACCTTATGAATTTCCTGGCTGCGCAAGGCGCGCTCATCAGTGGAATCGAGCGTTACAGCCACGTCAACTTTGTGCTTGACTTCATCCACAAGTTCGTGATCCGAATCGACAGCGATGACTTGCACACCGCTCGATGCCAATTGATCCACGACCGCCATCCCAAACCGTCCGAGTCCTACGACGGCTACTCGACGCATGACATTCTTCCTTTTCTCATTACTTTCAAGGCTCAGACGAGCCCACCGTATTCACATGTTGTGACGATGGGGAACCGTCTAGAGAAAAAGGGTGCCAAGCTCAGGCCTGGCACCCCTGTTTGAATCAGCAAAACGGAATCGCAGCTTAATAGCGAGCCATCTTTACGTCGCGTGGCTGAGCATCAACTTGCAGCTTCGCTGGTTTCTTGGCAGCAACGGCGGGTTTGTCGGCTCCGGTTGGCATCGCCAATCGTTCACGTGGCGAGACCGCTCGTGAAGTGACGCGATAATCGAGTCGCAGCGACTGATCGTTTTCCTTGGGTTCGCCAGCAGCAGGCTTCTTCTTGTCTGGAGTGGCATCTTTGCTGGGGATTGGAATTCCAGCATCGGTGTGAGTGGCGTCGGCCGGTGCAGCGTCACCAAGCGGTGGTCGCAGGCTGTTGCGACGTTCCGCCGCTGGAGGATTTTCCTCAAACGGAGCGTTGTCAACGGGAGCGGTCGTTCCGGGAACCGGTGCTTCAAAATCTTCGGGCGGTCGACGTGAAGGAATCGTGGTATCGGTTCCGTTGCCACGTGACCGAGGGACCGAATTGAAATTGTCTGGGGTGTTGTTATACGTTCGTTCGCGATTCGTACGCGGAGGAACGATTCGCAGTTCGCGTTCGATCGTTTCAAGTCGCTGTTCGATCGAACGAGATCCGTTGGTGGGATCTGGTCGTGGAGTCAACGATCCGCCAGGAGCAAGGTTGGTTGTTGTTGCACAATTGCCGGAACTGCAGTTCCCGGATGCACAACCGCCGGTGCTGCAACCACCAGCACAGGGGGAGCAGCCACAGTCCGCGGCGTACGACTGGCATGAGCTGCAACCGATTCCTGGCGCGTAACTCGTCGAATACGGGGTTCCGTAGTAGCTCGAATATCCGTACCCGGAATACCCGGTGTAATAGGGCGTATACCCGGCACCCCACGGATAAAATTGGGCGCTGGCCGTTCCCGGCATTCCGAACCCGGCGACACACATCACAAACAGACTCAACCGGCTTAAACGCGACATTGCTTGCGCTTCCTCTGATCTCGCGACAACCCCTCAACCGGTAGCTTTGCCCGTCTCTCTTCCCTGACGCTAACTACCCGCAGGGCGGTTCCTACCGCGCCATACCGCAAAACAGGAGTATCTTTCCTCTGATAACGTACCGCTCGCGCGCGCCCGCTGTCAACGAGGGATTGCTCACAACAACATTTGGCGATTCATTTTCTTTCGGTTTCTCACCCGGCAGTTTTGGGGTGAGAATTGTTTCCGGCTGGTTCGACGTTAAAATGTTACGTTTTTCCGCTTCAGAAAATCTGGAGCGAAATCCCGTTCCAACGGCTGACAGAATGACAGAGATGACCGCTGCTTCCCTCGAAAATTCCTATCGAGGTTTCGTAGATCCCAAACAAGAAGAACTGATTCTGGTTCTCGATTTCGGGGGACAGACCGCGCAACTGATCGCCCGGCGAGTCCGTGACCAGAATGTATTCTGCCAACTGGTCCGGCATGATCTGTCGATCGATCGCATCCGCGAACTGAACCCACGCGGCCTGATTTTGTCAGGCGGTCCCGCCAGCGTTTACGACCAGGGGGCTCCCCACGTCGATCCCGCACTGTTCCAACTCGGTATTCCGATCCTCGGGATCTGCTACGGCATGCAACTCGCCTGCCAGGCCTTGGGGGGAACCGTCAAGCCAGGGACGAAGCGTGAGTTTGGCCGAACAGAATCCAACGTCGTTCATAACGACCCGCTGCTGCAAGGGCTCCCCGCAACGACAACTGTCTGGATGAGTCACGGCGACCAGGTCGACTCAGCATCCGCCTCGTTCGTGGCCTTGATGGCGACACCAACCTGTCCCTTTGCAGCGGTCAAGCATTCGTCACTGCCCGTTTATGGATTGCAGTTCCATCCCGAAGTGACGCACACCGTCGATGGTTCGCTGCTCCTTTCGAATTTCGTCAAGCAGGTCTGCGGTTGCCGCGGAACCTGGAAGATCAGCTCGTTGATCGAACGAGAAGTGACGTCGATCCGTGCCCGAGTCGGTAACAGCCGCGTGATTTGCGGGCTGTCGGGTGGCGTCGATTCATCGGTTGTTGCCGCGATCCTTTACAAGGCGATCGGCTCGCAACTGTCGTGCATCTTCGTCGACAACGGACTGTTGCGCAAAGGTGAAGCGGAAAAGGTTCGTGATCGATTCCAGAACCACTTCAAAACAGATCTGCATGTGGTGGATGCGAAAGAACGGTTCCTGTCCGAACTGGATGGAGTGACCGACCCGCAGATCAAGCGAAAAATCATTGGCCGGGTCTTCATTGAAGTCTTCCGCAAAGAAGCCGAGTCGATTCCCGATGCACGGTTCCTGGCCCAGGGGACGTTGTATCCCGACGTCATCGAATCCGGGGCCAACGTCGACGGCCCCGCCGCGACCATCAAGGCTCATCACAATGTGGGTGGCCTTCCTGCAGAACTCGGTTTTGAATTGATCGAACCGCTGCGAGACCTGTTCAAAGACGAAGTCCGTCGAATGGGCCTGGAACTTGGCCTGACCGAAGAACTAGTCTGGCGACATCCGTTCCCAGGCCCGGGCCTTGGAGTCCGTTGTCTTGGACCGCTGACAGCCGAGCGACTGACAAAACTGCGAGAAGCCGACACCATCGTTCTGGAAGAACTGCGGGCTGCTGGACTATACCGCAAGATTCAACAGGCGTTTGCCGTGTTGTTGCCAGTGCAATCTGTCGGTGTGATGGGCGACGGCCGAACGTACGAAGAAGTGATCGCAGTACGAGCCGTCCAGACCGACGACTTCATGACCGCCGATTGGTTCCCAATGCCGCATGACGTCCTGGGCCGAATCTCGACGCGAATCATCAACGAAGTTCGCGGAGTCAACCGCGTCGTCTACGACATCAGCTCAAAACCCCCAAGTACGATCGAGTGGGAATAGCGAGTGTAGGAACAGGCACCGAAGTGGTCGCCGGGCGTCACAGCGACGGGTGGCCGGGGCTGGACTGAGGCTTTGCGAAGGAAGCCCCGGATATTTGTAAATCAGCGATCAGCTACTGCGTTTGTCATCTACGTCGATCGACGTTCATCCGGGGCTTCCCTTCGGTCCAGCCCCGGCCACCCGGAATCAGTCAAGAGCCCGCCATTCAGCTTTGATCCAGCTCAAGCCATCCAATGACATCCCCCGTGGAGACGATCGCGTCGACGTGGCGTACGATTGAAACGAGTTCACCATTTTGAGTCGCGGAAATGTCGTACGTGATTCCGGGAATCAGCAGTTCGACCAGCCGATCGCCGACCACAACGGCCTGCCCCGGTTCTACCAGCCAGGAACTGATGCGTAATGTTTCCTGTTCGGTTCCCAAGTCGGGGACCAGAATCGGAATTCGGTGATCGGCAGCAATGTCTGGCATCAGTCAGGTTCACACTCGCAAGACGTCGGCCATCTCGCCCGCGTGATAGCTGGAGCGAACGAACGGGCCGCTCGCCACCATGCTGAAGCCGAGCTTTCGGACCAGTTCGCCAATTTCGTCGAATTCTTCTGGCGGGACATAGCGTTCGACGGGCAGATGATCGAGAGTCGGTTGCAGGTATTGTCCCAACGTCAACATGTCACAGCCGACAGCTCGCAAATCGGCACAGACTTCCAGCAGTTCTTCGCGAGTTTCGCCCAGACCCAACATTAGACCACTCTTCGTCGTCATCTCGGGGGCTTCGTCCTTCACCTGTTTCAACAGATCAAGGGTCCGTTGGTACTCGGCATTGCGGCGGACTCGGTCATACAGCCGCGGGACTGTTTCGGTGTTGTGATTGAAAACGTCGGGACGCGATTCGATGACGCGATGGATTGCCGCTCGATTCCCCTTGAAGTCAGGGGTCAGCACTTCAACGCGGGCACCCGTTCTGTTTCGGACGGCCAGCACGCATTCGTAGAAATGATTGGCACCGCCGTCCGAAAGATCGTCCCGCGTCACAGACGTAATGACGACATACTTCAATCCCAGGCGTTGTGCCGCTTCGGCGACCCGTTCTGGTTCGTCCAGTTGAACAGTTTCTGTCTTGCCACGAGGAACCGAACAGAATCCACAGGGACGAGTGCAGACATTTCCCAGGATCATGAACGTTGCCGTCTGCTGAGACCAGCACTCGGTCCGATTTGGACACTTGGCGCTCTCGCAAACGGTTTCCAGTCGCAGATCGGCGATGACATCCGTCGTGAATTGCATTCCAGCCTGAGGCAGCGGCCGGCGCAGCCACTTCGGCAAACGCTGTCGCACGGGCGCTTCGCTGACGGGATCGCTGGGGAGGATATTCAGTGAATTTGTGGTCATTTCGAGTCGTATTCCGTTTTGAGACAACCTGTCATGCGTACACATACACCTTCCGTGTGGATCGCCGCAGCAACGGATGTCCGGTGTAAAGATGATAGGATTCGTAGCCAAGTGATTTTGCCAGATGTCGAATCAGACATTCGCGCACCGAAGCCATACTGGTTGGTCGAGTTCGTTGAGTGGCGAGCGATGTCACTCGCTGGCCACTATGCGACCAGTTCACCAGGTTCAGCCCTTCGTGCGGAACGGTCACATTGACGTACATCCCGCCGTGTGTCACGCCATCGCGGACGGCCGCACCAATGAAAGCAAACTGGCCGCAGCGGCAGGTGGCACCGGGGATGATTGCAGATGTCGCGTCAACTCCCTGATCTGCGGCAGTCGCAACGAGTGTCTGTTCCAGTCGCTGACGATAACTGACGAGGCCCAGATTCAACCGATGTAGTGGAATCTGGGCATACACGGCGACTTGCCCGGGGGCGTGAGCAATCGTTCCGCCACCGCGGCTGAGCCAGCGGACTTCTGTCTGACGAGCAACCAGTTCCTCGGGTTCCACCAGAACGTCTGAGAAACTTCCTTCGCGCCCGATGGTGATCGCTGGCGGATGCTCACACACCAGCACAACCCCATGCTGATCGTCGCGTTGGGAAATCTGGTCAACAATCCGAGATTGCAGTGTGAGTGCAGATTCCAGCTCGACCGTCCCCAGGAGAAAGACTTCCAGCGCCGAGGAACCTCGGCCAGCGTGTTTCCAGTCTATCGGCAAATCTGCCATCGTCACGAAACTGCTCGATTGTGTTGAAACGCAAGACGACCTGTCGGGACGCTGCATTTGGGGAAAATCATGGGGAAACACCTGCCAAGCAGGCCCTTCCAATCCTGAGTGGAGTCTATCGGAACCCTCAGCTTCGAACAATGCGGGATGAAAATATGGCAGGAATCTGATCTGAATCTCGATTGGACGAACTGGCCGATACGGGTATCCTCGTGTCTTCGCAAAAGTCCCTGTGAAGAGATTACTTATGTCGTTTGAATACATGACTCGACGTCGATTTCTGGCCACGACAGCAGCGGCTGCGGCGGTCGCCACGGGAACTGATGTCAAATCGGCCGAGCCACCTGCGAAAATCGGTTTTGGATTCAGCCTGTATGGCATGAAGTCGATCAAGACTTCTCAAGCACTGAAAATCTGTGCCGACATTGGATACAGCGGCGTCGAACTGGCATGCCTGAAAGACTGGCCGTGTGACCCAGCGGCTTTGCAGCCCTCTGATCGCAAAGACCTGCGAATGGAACTGAATGATCTGGCACTCGATCTTCCCGGCCTGATGGACAACCTGGGGCTGTTGGTCTCCGACGAAGTTCATCGGACAAACCTGGAACGTCTGAAACAGGTCAGTCAACTGGGGCATGACCTTTGCCCCGAAGCCCCTCCGATCATCGAAACCGTCCTGGGAGGGAAGCCCGACGACTGGAATGCTGTCAAAGATCGAATGGTCGACAAGCTGAAGGATTGGGAAAAGGTCGCCGCGGCACAGCGAACGGTGATCGCGATCAAGGCTCACGCCTTCGGTGCGTTGCATACCCCGCAAGACGCGATCTGGCTGGCGGACCAGATCAACAGTCCGTGGATTCGCCTGGTCTTCGATTACAGTCATTTCCAGCGTCAGGGACTGCCGTTGCAGGAATCGCTCGCGAAAATGCTGTCGAAGACGGTCTTTGTGCACGTGAAGGATAATGTGACGACCGACGGCAAAACCGAATTTGCTCTGCCGGGTGACGCGCGTGACATCGACTACGTGCAATATCTAAAGCAACTGCGCGATGGCGGCTATCGCGGAGCGGTCGTGGTCGAAGTCAGCGCTCAGGTGTCGGGCAAGCCGGGCTACGATCCCATCGCCGCCGCGAAAAAAAGCTATCGCAATCTGCAGCCTGCATTCGTTAAAGCGGGCTTACGTGTTGAAACGTAAACTTGCACTTTTCGAGGGCGTGCGTGGAAACAAATCTGCCAGTTCCCTTTTGGTGAGCCTGCGCTCGAAGCGAACTTGTCTCACCCTACATTGAAAAACGCGATTGCCCTGGCCGATTGTGAGCCAAACGGGGAAGGCCTCTTGCATCGTCGCGGTGGTTCCATAAGATAGTCTTGATGCGGGTTCTGTTGCGATCCAGACTCGATACCATGCCCTGAGGATTCTTTGTTGGAGTGGGAATTTGAATTCAACACAGATCTCGGCTGTCGAGCGAATCGTTCAGACTGCCTTTGGAATTGTGACCGTCGGAGTTGTGGTGATCGGAATTTGTCTTGTTCCGTCGCCTGCCGCTGCAGAACTGAAAGTCTCGCCGACCGAGATTCGCCTCGATCGTCCGGAAGACTCATTGCAGATCCTCGTTTCCGACGTTCAGGGTGCTGTCACTCGCGATACGACGCGTTCGGTCCGCTACGAAGTGAATGGCCCCGCGATCGTCAAAGTGGATCAGGATGGTCTGATTCACCCGCTGGCCGACGGATCCACGAAACTGGTTGTTCGATCGGATACAGGTGAGGTGACGGTTCCGATTACGGTTTCGGGACTCGCACAACCAACCCCAGTTTCGTTCCAGCACGAAATTCAGCCGATCCTGACGAAGTCTCGCTGCAATTCTGGGGGATGCCACGGCAAAGCCGAAGGCCAGAACGGATTCAAATTGAGTCTACTGGGCTTCGACAACGAATTTGATCACGACGCACTGACGAAAGAAGGGAAGGGGCGTCGACTTTCGATTACCTCACCTGAGACCAGCCTGCT
>CAIWEX010001071.1 GCA_903911795.1 uncultured Schlesneria sp. | reverse complement strand
GCTGAATTGCCAAGGCAGCCTCAAATTCCAGAATTGCCTTCTCGCTGTCGCCACGGGAAAGGCAGATCAATCCACGGTTCAGGTGCGCCCCCGCTCGATTCGTCCGCTGCTCAAGGAACTGTTCGAACTCGGACCAGGCGCTCTCCAACCGTCCCATCATGCGCATTACGACGGCCCGGTTGTATCGGACAATCGTGCTCTCCGGGATGATCTTCAGCGAATGGTCATAGTCTTTCAGTGACGCGTCGAAGTGACCGCAAATCGCCAGTGCATCGCCGCGCCAGCGAAGTGCGAGCGGATCTGCCGCAAACAATCGAATGGACTGAGTCAGATCGGCAACTGCAAGGTGTGCATTGGAGTTCAACATTCGGATCCGACCACGCTGTAACCACGCCAATCGCAAGTTGCTGTCCAGGCGAATCGCTTCCGAATACAGGGTCTCGGCGGTACGAAAATCCTGTCGCTGATGCGACTGAATGGCGAGATGATAAAGCCGCTGAGCTTCAGCAGAATCAGATTCCGTCGCCGCGGATTCTGTTGGGCTACTTTCGATCACCCCGTCGGACGATCCGGTGGTCAAACCTGACGTTTTTCGGACGACCGATGGTGCTGACCAAGCAAGTGACTCCACCGCCGAAATCAGCCGTTCCGCACAGTCCTGAGCCTGGCGGACACGCTCTTCCAAACGATTGAGTGCTTGGTCGCAGTGGGCGTCCGCAAATTGCAGCAGTTGCTCTGTGGTTGTTCGTGAGACATTGAGCTCCGCACGCAGTTGAGCCAATGTCACAGTGCCGCATGCGGCAAACATGGCATACAGTGACGGCATCGTCTGCGCCAGCACGGACGAATCATTCGGTCCCGCGTGCAGCAGAACGAGTACTGCTGTGCAAAAACGCTTTAAGTGGTAATCAAACGGATTGACGTATGTGGTTTCGTCAGAATCGGTGACTGTCGACTCAGCGATGTCCGACAATGCGATGACATCTCCGTCGGGTTTCCCCATCAGACATTCGAGAGCACTGATCACTCGAGTTGATTCCTGGGAAATCCGTTCGAGTCCCGCAATGAGGCCACTGGAATCGGTTCCGCAATGGAGTGCTGCCAGCCGCACGAGTTGCTGTGATTTCTGCTTCCAGCTGTCGAACTCTTTCGTCACGTGATCGATGACTTGCCCGCACGCTTCCAAACTCCGGGGAAACGACGGCAGGAGGTCCGTCAGAACCGATCCGCGCGCAGCCTGACCGGACAGGAGTTCCAAACACGACTCACAGAACTCCTGCAGTTGAAACTCGATGATTTCAATGGTCGGTTGCGACCCCATTTGCCCCGCCTCAATCCAAGGCCGGAATTCTAGTCACGATCACTCAGCAAACAGATTTTGCTTTAACCGCAAACTGAAGACGTCAGTGTGATATTCGTAAGTTCGTCAGATCAATATCCACTGAAGAGAAGCGTCTGTCAAGTGCCCTCAATGATTCGGCATTAAATCACGGGCTGAGGCAAATGGCTGAAGGCGGCACCTAACAGGGTCAGCAGACGGGCGATGTACCGCAGCTCACCAGTTGCTCGGTCTTTTCGGCGATTCGAGTAAACTGGTCGGTAACCCCCGCGGCTTCGAGTGCGTTCCAGGTGTTTCTGCAGATTTCGACGCGTTCGCCCCGAGGGTAAGAATGTCCCTCATCATCATGGATGACCGCGAACGGGCCTCGATAGACCACATCGAACCGGCCGTTACAGGGAGCTTCGGCGGCGATTCGGGCTTCAATAATCGTCTCACGCAGTTCGACCCCACCGAGGTCGAAACATGGCTTTGACGCGAACTTTGATATTACGATCTGCTCGAATTCGGCATCGCGCAGCGCTTCCAGAAGTTCCGCACGGACGGGCACGTGCTTGACGACCGACGCGCGCCCGGGTAGCGACAACGCCTCGTCCGCCACAGCAACATCCGAAGTCATCTGATGTAAATGAATCTTTCCGCCCGGTCGCAGATGCCGTCGAGCTTCACTCAGTCGCTCCCGCAATTCGCTGGGAGTTACGGGAAGATTAAACGTTCCACGGAGGCGGATTTCGTCACACGCCTCCAATGGTGGCGCAAAGGGCTGCCCCATAAAATGTTCATACACAACTGGTTCGCGCGCCGACGTCATTCGTGCAGCAGCTTCGGCCCCAATCATGTTTTCCAGAGGTTGTCCTGCACCGCGATGATCAATGTCGCCTTCCAGAACATAGAACTCCCACAAGCGTTGATCCAGGTCGTTCACCCAGAACTTCGTCTGCTTCGCATAGCAGCATTCAACCCCTTCTTCGCGTACCGTGCGAACCCCGGCCTGCTCCAGCCTTCGCTGAACATCCACCAGCGATGTACTGTCTGCAAAGCGGAATCCGACATGATTCAATGAGCCATGCACTGCCGGCGAACGTGGTTGCAGAGAAAAGACCAGCGGCGGCGAATCCAGTTCGAACTTCGCATAATCTGATTGCTTTTTTGCGGCTGGCTGACCGAGCACTCGTTCGAAGAACTCAACCGCTTGCGGCAGGTCCGAAACATTGAGCGAAAGGTGAAAACGAACGGGAATGGTCCCGTTGCCTGTTGTTGCAGAATCAGAGTTCGTTGCCATGGCGGTTGTCATATTGAGGACTCCTGAACTGTCAGAGTAATCGGAACCTGTGAGGTTTGGGATACCTCTTCTGGAGAAGGTACCCGAACAATTAGCGACCAAATGCCCAGCACGGCTACGACCCCGGCAAGCACTTGAAAAGCGGGCGCGTAGGAATGATACCGTTCGAAACATTCAGCGAAGACTTTGGGACCAGCAGCTGATGCCAGCACGGTCATCATCTGGGCCACGGATTGAATCTGACCGAGATGCTTCCGTCCATAGGCCTGTCCCCAGACGGTAAAGAATAAAACGGTCGTAATTGTACCGCTGATTCCCGTACCGATTCCATACACCGTGATAGCCCACGTCGAATGGATAAACGGCAACCAGACCAGACATGCCGCGAGCAGAAACATCCCGACTGCTTGCAGTCGATTCAACGGCCAGTGCTGTCCCAGCCAGCCGACCGGTAATTTGACGGCCAGGCCCACCATTCCGGTGAGTGTGATCAGATTGTAAAAAACTTCCGGCGGAAATCCCTGTTGTTTCAACACCGACTCATTGAACAGCGACTTGCCAGATCCGATCAATGCGATGACCGAAATCGCCAGGCCAAACAGCCAAAATGCCGGAGTCCTCATCGCCTGAGCGAGAGTAAATCCAACGTCAGCCTTACCGACATCGTCAGACGCGATTAGCAGTTGATCGATTCGCGCCTCGCGATCTGGCAATGATCCTGTCGAGTCTGGTCCCGTAAAAGCAGGAACAGGATCTCGCGTCAGTAGCAACGCCACGGGCGTCATCACCAGCAGAAGAATCCAGCCCATCCCGCCCCAAAGGACTCGCCAGTCGTCCGTTGCGAATGGCTTGGCAAGCTGTGCCGAATAAGCAAATCCAAAAGATAACAGAAGAGAATAGACTGCCATCGGCAGACTCATTTTTCCCGTAAACCATTTTCCAACCATCGTAATACTGATGATCGAGAGCGCGCTCTGTCCGAATCCTCGCGTCAAAACAATCACCACGAACAATGACCACCATCCTGTCAGGCGGGTCATCGCCACGACTGCCATCCCGAGCGCTGCGACCGTGACAGTGAGCGTGATTCGCAGGCCATATCGGTCAATCAAATAGCCGCAAGGCAGACAGAACAACCCACCGAGAAGTGTCGCCCACAGATTCATGTCGGCGTACGTCACGCGATCCAGGCCAAACGCCGGGTCCGCCAGCAGTCGCTCGGTGATCATCCCTAACCCATGCGTCCGACCGGGCAACGTGGCAACCATGGCCAGCGCAGCCACGCAGACCATGACCCAGCCATAAGGATTTGAGCGAAGGGCAGCCCAGATTCGAGACATCGACAGATCACCTCAATCGTCTTTACCACAAAACTTATTGGAAATAGGTTTTGCCACCCGTCTGGCTTTCAACGCGGGCACGCATTTTGTCTTGAAACTTCGCGTAATGAGCGGTCCGCTGGTCACCGCCGTCGGATGACGCGTTGTAACTCACGTAAAGCGTGCGTCGCATTGCGTGTGATCGATTGGGACTCGATCGATGTGGCGTGAGCCCATGAAAGATGGCTACGTCGCCCGGTTGCAGTTCCAGCCAGGTTCGCCGAGCCGGATCGACGGTCTCGTCCGGCAGCATATAAACGTCAGGGTTGTTGGATAGAAAATCGGCGTGATAACCAGAAAAGACCTCGGTACATCCGTTCTCGCGAGTCGTCTCGTCGATCGGGATCAGTACCGTCACGAACGTTCGTGGGAACCCTTCCCAGTACAGTGGAATGTCCTGATGCAGGTTGTATCCCATCGCTCCTGGCAGTTTGAAAATCAGCTTCTCTTTGAACAACAGCGCCGGTTCTTCGTAGATCGACTCCATCACATTCATGATTCGCGGATCATGAGTAAATTGCTCGCACATCGGTGAAATATCATTCACGGGATCGAAGACTTCAAACAGGGACTCCCCCGTTTCATGGTGTGCCATATACCGACATCGCAGATTGCGAGGATTGATCAGATCGGCACATTCCGTCAGAAGTCGCTCGGTTTCTTGACGCAGCCCCTGAATCTCAGTTGCAGAAAACAGATTACGAACCACGACAAAACCGTCTGACCGATACCGGTCGAGTTGCTGTGGCGATAACTCGCTCACTCCGGCGGTCTGCGAAACAGGACTTGACGCATCCGCTTCGGCAATCATGTCCACCATCCGAAGTCTCCGCTTTCAATCGATCTGCAGCCAATCCTCTGGTCATCACCATAGCAAGACACTCGAAAGAACGTCAGAGTGTCAGAATGACGGCATGAGGGCGTCTTGTCAACCAAACCATCAATCACCCCCTTGGAATTTAAACTTCACGCAGCGGGCAATCGGACGTTGGCGTTTTCCTTCCGCGCGCGCTATTATCTGGCCAGTCGATCTTGAGCCATGTGTCATCAACTTTGCGGTAAAATTTGTGGAAAGCGACACGTTTCAGTCCAAGTCCTGTGCTGACCAACTGAAGGCGCTGAGCGAGCCGATTCGGCTACGCATCATCGATATTCTACGTCACGGCGAAATGACCGTCGGTGATATTACTGAGTTTCTGGAAACAGAAATGGTGACGGTGTCTCATCACCTCAAGATTCTGAAACATGCCGGGTTGGTGGAAGTCAAGCGGGATGGCCGTTTCATGGTCTACAGCCTGCGTCACGATTTGCTGCAAAAAGCAAGCGGTAACTCACGGCAATATCTCAACTTAGGTTGCTGCCGCATTGAAGTTCCGTCGAAGAAATCAGACTGACCTGTTCCGGTCTGCCGAACCGAACCAGGTTCTCTCTTATTCGCTTCGCTCCTTCTTTCCTTTACCACCCTGACCGCCGCCACGATTACCACCCTGCTGTCCGCCTCGGGGCCGTTCGGCTTTGGGGTCGTAGTTCGGGTTGGCTTCCTTGGGGATTGCGGCGCCTGTTTCGCTCTGCCAGGACCGCAAGGCTCGATAGAGCGCGGCCGCTTTTTCGGGCTGCGTCTTCGCCAGATCGCGCTCCTCGTTGGGATCGTTCTTCAAGTTGTAGAGTTCGCGGCGACCTCCGTCTTCGTAGAACTCGATCAGCTTGAAATCCCCCTCGCGAATGGCACTCGATGGAGTTGCTTTGCCGACGTAGCAGGGGAAATGCCAGAAGAGTCGCTGTCGTTGCAGGTCGGATTCGCCGCGCAAGGCCGGGACCAGGCTGATCCCGTCCAGAACCTGATCCTTTGGCGCGGCAGCCCCTGCGAGTTCCAGCAGAGTCGGGTAAATGTCGACGCTCGATACGGGGGCGTTGCACTGCCCTCCCGGCTTCTTGATGCCTGGCCAGGAGATCACGAGAGGAACCCGGATTCCTCCTTCATACAGTTGGCCTTTGCCGCCACGCAGTGGCGATGTAAATTGGTCGGTTCCTCCGTTGTCCGACGTGAAGATCACAACGGTGTTATCCGTCAGCTTCAATCGAGCCAGCGTCTCCACAATCCGGCCGACGTTCTGATCGACCGCTTCAATCGTCGCCGCATAGGCGGGGTCGTCGCGACGGTCCTTATTTGCGGATGCCTTTCGTTCATACTTCTTCAGCAGATCTTCCTTGGGCTCAAACGGGGCATGGACCGCATGATCGGGAAGATAGGCAAAAAAGGGACGGTCCTGATTGGTTTCGACGAACTTCAGGACTTCATCCGTCAGCCGATCACTGAGATAATTGCCGCTTTTGTCGAAGTACGCGTCCTTGGCGAAACCGATGTTCTCGGGAAACACTACTGTCTGAAAGCCCTGGCCGCCCGGTGTGACCGGACCGCTGCGACCTCGTCCGAGGTTCCACATTCCAAAGAAGGCGGTTGCATACCCGCCTGATTGAAGTGATTCCGCGATCGTCACCACTTCTGTCGCGAGATCCGATTTACTGTCGGCAGCCGTCAGCTTATGCCAGGGGGAACCAACCGGCTGACGCGGATCGACGACAGTGTAGATTCCATGCCGTGGTGTGTACTGTCCCGACATCAGACAGGCACGTGTCGGAGCACAATTGGGAGCACCGGCATACGCCTGTGAAAAGATCAGCCCCTTTTTGGCGAGTCGGTCGATATTCGGCGTTTCGACAAACCGATTTCCCATGAATCCAACATCGCGCCAGCCCATGTCATCCATCAGGATCAAGATGATATTGGGTGGCCGCTTTGCATCGGCACAGAAGGCAGCGTTCCCGATCAAGCCAACGATGGTAATCGCCAAATACAAGTTACGAAGCATACTATTCTTTCCCTTTCTCACCGCGCTTCCCACCCTTCTTTACAGGTGCCGCCGGTTTGCTCGGGTCGAAATTCGGATTGGGAGTCGGATACTGAGCCTTGACCGATTTCAGGTAGTCGGTCAGTCGCGCGTTGAGCCGCTGGGCATCGCGAGGCATCTGCTTTGCCAGGTCATTCTGTTCGCGAATGTCTTTGGAGATATCGAACAGGGCAACGCGATCGTCTTCATAGAACCGGATCAACTTCAAATCGCCAATGAAGATTGCGGAATGAGGCCCATCGTCACTCTGATAATGCGGGAAGTGAAAGACGAGTTCTTCGCGAGGTCGCTTGACTGAGCCTTTGCCATCGTGCGCCAGCAAACTCGCGATGCTTCCCCCTTCAATTCCAGCGGGAAGTTTCTTTTCCGGGATTCCGGCCCATTCGCAATAGGTCGGAAAGAAGTCGAATCCGACCACTCGTTCATGGCACCATGAGCCGGGCTTGACTCCAGGTCCCCGGATG
>CAIWEX010001070.1 GCA_903911795.1 uncultured Schlesneria sp. | reverse complement strand
TTTGTACGCTGGTGGCAAACGGTAGTTTCCGGAGTCCCATTGAACGAGGCCCCTGATGCTGCCACGGAAAATGTCCATGACAAGGCAACGAAAGTTTCAGAGCAAATTGCAGAGGTGCAGCCTGCGGTCGAACTTCCTGCCGCGCCGCCTAAACTGATCCCCGCACCAATACTCAAAGACGAGCAGAAGATCAGCGAATGGAAGTGGGACAAGTTCAAATGGCAGACCGTCGATGCCGACCTTGTCCGGCCTGTGACGTTTGCCATTACGGTGCCGCCCGGCCACAAGTTTGTCACGGTTGTCGTAGACAACGAACAAGGCTTACGGGTCCGGAACCTGCTGGATGCCGTCGAGGTATCGAAGCTTGGCGGCAAGGCTGATGCGACCGAGCCGCAAAGGCTCTCTGTCGAATGGAACGGGATGAACGACGATGGACAACCGATGCCGGACGGCACCTACCGCATCCGGGGTTGTTCGCACGCAGGCATGAAACTCGTCTACGAATACAGTTTTCTGAATCCCGGTTCGCCGCCGTGGGAGCTTTACCCTAATAGCGGATGGGGCGGCGACCACGGCTTTCCGCATGCCATCGCTTGTCTGCGAGGCCACGCTGGCGGCAAGTGGCGAGTGGCAATCGGTGGCACCATCGCTGAAGGTGGGACTCCCGCATTTGTTCTGGGGGCGGATGATCAACGGTTATTCAGTTTTCGCCGTGGCTGGGCTGGTCCCAAAGCATTCGCAGCAGCGGATCGGCAACTGTGGGTCGGTCTGTGGTCGGGGAAGGACCTGCTGCGACTCGAATATCACACTGGCAAACAGATTCCCTTCAAGACGCCTAAGGGACCGCAACCAACCTTGACCTTCGATGCCGATGTCTGGGGCATCGCGGTGGGGACAACGCGAGTTGCGGTTCGCATTCACGATGACAAGGACCCCAAAAAGGAACGTGTCGTCGTGTTCGACCGTGAAACGGGTGAGAACCGCATCGACATCCGATTTCCAACACCGATCCGGCGTAACGGCCTGGTCATGCAGCAGGACGGCAAGACCGTTCTGGTCTCCACCGATGGCGGGTTGCTCGAATTCGATACCACCAGCGGCAATCCAGTACCCCAACCGCTTGCCCTGCAGGGAGTCGAAAAACCTGGACCTCTGGCGACCGACGCGGCAGGAAATCTGTACGTGCTTGATCGCGGAGATGACTATCAGGTCAAGGTCTATTCGCCAGATCGAAAGCTGCTCCGCGCAATAGGGACCAGGGGTGGCCAGGGAGATCGTCTGGACTATGACCCCGTGGCTCTACACGGAGTCGAAGCGATTTCGGTCGATGAGGATGAAAATGTCTGGGCGGCCGAAAACTCTGATCTGGACAATAAGCCGGGGCGCGGGTTTGTCCGGCGTATCGCCGTATGGAACCGGGACGGGAAACTGGTCAAGGATTTTGTCGGCACCACCTGGTATGGAGCAAACAACACCTGCCTGCACGAACAGGATCCGACATTGGCTCTGGGTTACGGCATGATCTATAAGCTCGAACCGGGCTCAAAGCCCGGCTATCGCCCGATGAGATATCTCACGTTCGAGCAACCCGCCGACGCTCCTCTGTGGCACGGGACGGGGGCACCGCATGTCCTGTTCGGATCAGTACGAATGTTTCGCAGCGACGTCAGTGGTCAGATGCGCGAGTACGTGCTGCAATCGAACGGGTTTCCGATCCTTTTTCAAGCGAATGAAAAGAACGAGTACCGGCCGATCCTGTCGATCGGTTCGCACGAACACAACAAGGCGTTTCCGCAGGTCAAGGACGAGCCGAAAGCGTTGTTCCTCTGGACCGACTTGAACGGTGATAGTAAGCCGCAACCGGACGAATTTCAGCGTCTTCCTGGAACGACTTATCGGGCTGACGTCGGCTGGGGCTATCCTCCGTCGCGAGACCTGACGTGGTACGTCGAAGGGATCGAACTGAAGCCCGCGAAATTTACGGACTTGGGAGTCCCTGTCTACGACGTAACAATCGCGAAACGTCTGCCGATTCCGCAGCTTTATCTGCCTGTGGGGCGGCATCTCATGGCGGGACTGGGGGGCAAATTCAACAGTCCTCGCGACGGCGTCTACGCCAGCGGACATCACCTGTTCACGGATCAGAACGGAGTCCCAGTTGCCAGGTACCGCAGCAACTGGCCCGCCGTACATGCTTCGTGGAGTTCAACGCCCGGGTATATTCCCGGCCAGACCGGCCGAAGTATCGGCGAGTTATTCTTCGCCGGAATTGCCGACGCCAACCGCGATCTGGGCCACGTCGTAGCGATGCAAGGAAATTACGGGCAATCGTTCCTGTGGAGCGAAGATGGACTGTTCGTGACGGCCTTGTTCAAGGATACGCGTCAGAACCCGAAGGGTTGGGGTGCCAAAGAGGAAGCAGGAGCTGATTGGACTGACATCACTCTGATGAGCGAGTGCTTCGGCGGCTGGTTTGGCCGGCAGGGAGACGGCAAAGTCCGTTACATGTTCGGCCGCAATGGCTGCCATGTGGTGCGTGTCGAAGGGCTGGAAGCCGTAAGTCGCTACGATGCGGGACTGATCGAACTCAAGGGGCCAACAGCGACTGGAAAGCCTGCTCCAAAAGCAGACGATTTCGAACGAGTGCTGCTGACCCCCAATGTGAAAGGCCGCTTTCCCCCCTTCAAGATCGATGGCGACTCCAATGAATGGCAGAACGTGCCGCGTCGCACAATCAAGGTTGGCGACGATGTCGTTGCACGTGTCGCCGTGGCGCACACGTTGGAACAACTCTGGATTCTCGCCGAGGTCGAAGATCCTTCGCCCTGGAAGAACAACGGAACCGATCCGAAATTTGCGTTCAAGACGGGCGACGCGATCGATGTCTTGCTCGGCCCTGACCGTCCTGACCGCACGTCCCCGATCAATGGCGACATCCGGATATTGATCGCACCAGGTGAAAAAGGCCCCGTTGTCATGGCGTATCGTCCCGTCAAACCCGATGCGAAGCCTGAAGATGCGTTGAAGTTCGAGTCCCCTGTGAAAACGCACACATTTGCTTCGGTCATGCCGGTCGGAGACTCGCAAGTCGCGTTTAAAGCGAACGTGACCGGGTACACCATTGAAGCTCGCTTGAGTTGCGATCACATCGACCTGAAACACCTCGGCCCTGGCCTGCGAATCCGAGGCGACATCGGAGTACTCTGGGGGAATGAAGGGGGCCTCGCAACCGAGCGCCGGGCGTACCTCTTCAACCATAGCCCCGCCGCGAACATCGTCAGCGATACACCCAGCGAGGCGGAATTGCAGCCAGCGGAGTGGGGGACGTGGGTCATCGAGTGATACAGGCCAGCCTCGACGATCCGGCGGGGTTGCAGGGTCAGGAGCGAAGCGAATGGCCCTGAAAGTTTGAGTGTGCCTTCCGTTTCGGGGCCTTCCCGTTGGTCAGACCCCGCCACCCAGCCGCAATTTCTTATGGCAACTCATATGTCCGCCTCATTGCATTCGACTTGTCTCCGCTTACCCCGACAGGTAGCCTTGCAACAACGCAATAATGGCCTCCGATGCCTTTGCGAACCTGCTGCTTCTCGGAGAATGATTCCATGCGGACTCTTGCCATCGTTACGACCTGCCTGGGCATGGTGATTTCGTCTGTTACCAGGGCAGACGAACCGCTGCATGTCCGGATCGACACTTTGATCGAAGCGGCTGCGGGCGGAACCATCGCGCCAGTGGCAGACGATGCGGAGTTCCTGCGACGAGTCTTTCTTGATCTGGCGGGACGAATTCCCTCCGCCGAGGAAGCGCGTGCCTTCTTGAAAGATCCCGCCGGCGACAAGCGAACCGAGTTGATTGATCGGTTGCTCGCTTCACCCGAATATTCCCGCCGGATGCGAGATGCCTGGAACGTGCTGTTGATGGAACGCGCCGGTGAGCAAGAAGAGTGGCTGCAGTTCCTGGAACAATCGTTCGCCACCAACAAGCCGTGGGACAAGCTGGTCCGCGAGATCCTGAATCCGAACCCCGATGACGAAGCCTCGCGCGGGGCGGCATTCTTTCTGACAAAGCGGCTGGAAAACTATGGTCAGCAACCG
>CAIWEX010001069.1 GCA_903911795.1 uncultured Schlesneria sp. | reverse complement strand
TACGTGATGGATGCCGGATCCCAATTTGCGACGACCCAGTGGACTCAGATTCTGCTGTCGCAAGGTGAGTCGGCCCAGGCTCGTGTCGCGTTGAATCAACTTTGCACTTCGTATTACGCTCCCGTTCAGACATTCATCCGGTGCAGTCTGCAACGTGGCGAATCGGCCGACGATCTGACTCAGGAGTTTTTCACCCGCATCCTGACTGGACGAGCGTTTGCGAATATCGATCCAGATCGAGGACGATTTCGTTCCTACCTGCTGGGAGCGGTGAAGCACTTTCTGTCTGACAAACGCGACCGAGAACGGGCGATCAAACGTGGTGGCGGAGCCAGTCCTATCAGTCTTGATGCGGCCGCTGACGCATCAGGCATGGATGTCGCAGATCCGAATGCCTCGTCCCCCGAAGCCGCCTTCGAAAAGCAATGGGCACTGACACTCCTGGATCGGGCTCTGGACCAATTGCGCACCGAAATGACGGCAGCAGCGAAAGCACCTCAGTTCGAAATCCTCAAACCGTGGTTAACGGGAAATATCGCCGAATCTCAAGCAGCCGTTGCCATATCCTTAGGAATGAACGAGAACGCTGTCAAAGTCGCCATTCACCGATTACGCCGAAGGTTCAAAGACCTGGTCACGCTGGAAATCGCCAGAACGGTGACGGATCCGTCCGACCAGGTCACGGAACTTGCCGACTTGATCAAGGCACTCAGTCGCTGATCTGATGGTCTCACGCTGAAACGCGGGTGAAAGAGGGGCTCACGCAAAGACACAAAGACGCGAAGGGAAGAAAAAGGGAAGAAGAGGATGGGGAGAGGCGATGAAAACTTTGCGTCTTGGCGTCTTGAGCGAAGCGGGCGTGAGATTCATGGCATGCCCTCCAATGTGAAAAAGTTATTTTTTCGCCCTGATTGATTTCAGGGTCCGCTCTTCCATCGATTTGGCACGGCCGATCATGCGCTCAGTCGGTAAGTTCCTTGTACTTGGCAATCGTCTGTTTTGCTGCGGCCAGTGAATCTGGCCAAGGCAAGGCTTCTGCCGAAAGATACCCGCCGTAGCCGATTCCTTTCAGGGCTGCAATGATCGGCCCGTAGTTCATGTGCCCGCAACCCGCCGGGCGACGATTGGAATCGACGAAGTGGACATGTCCGATCCAGCGTCCACCATCCTGAATTCCCGAGGCAATGCTGACTTCTTCGATGTTCATATGGAACAGGTCTGCCAGCAGTCTGACATTGTCTGTTCGAAGTGACTGAAGCAGTTGAACACCCGCAGATTCAGTCGTGATGAGATTTGTTTCATACCGGTTGAGCGGTTCGTAGATTAAGGGGACGCCGTACGGAAGAGCGTGTGCTCCCAAAACCTCAAGAGCCGCTTTCAGCCAGTCAATCGCCTGATCGCGGCTGACACCTTCGCCCCATCGCCCCTGCATGGAACCGATGATCGCCGGTGCCCCATGTGGTCCACCGAAATCAATCATCGACTTGACGAAGTCGATGGCCCTTTGCCGTATTGCTGCGTCAGGACTGGTGAGCGTCAGTTTGTGCTTGACCCAGCCTGCACCGGTCCCGACCGCCGCCAGACCGACCTGATACTGTTTCAGCAATCCGGCAAGGGCATCTTTTGAAATGGCATCAGGCCCGGGCGCGAATAGCTCAATCGCGTCGAAACCCAATTCAGATGCTTGACGGCAGGCTGCGGGCAGGTCATCCCAGAAGACGAACGGTCCACCACGTGCTTCATTGACCAGGCTGATGGTAATCGCAGATTTCATCACCAATCGATCCTTGCGAAGACAGGCATTTCAAAAAACCACTGAGTGTGTAGCTGGGCGGTCGGGCTGGACGCTTTGCGAAAGAAGCCTTGGGGTTTCGCGAAGACCGCTACAACCCCGGTCGGCCACCCAACATCAAATCTAAAACCAAGACCTAATCGCGGACCAGCGCTGCAAGTTTACTGCGGAACTTCGACGATTGCCTTGATCACACCCGTTTCCGGTTTCGTGAAGCTTGGGAATTGACCGATCAGATCGTCGAAGCCAGTTCGATGAGTAATCCAGGGGCGGGTATCGATCGTTCCTGACTCGATCAGTTGGATGATCCGATCGAAATCGGCTGGCATGGCATTGCGACTGGCCAGCAATGTCATTTCGCGGCGATGCATCAGCGGGTGCGGGAACGTGACGTTATCCGTTGTGATTCCGACGAAGACCAGCTTTCCGGTGTGACCCACGTAGTTGAGAGCGTTGGACATCGACTTCGCGCTTCCAGTGGCATCGACCACGATGGTCGGCAGATGTCCGTCCGTCAGGTCACGCAGTTTCTTTTCTTCGTTACCGTCGCCAGCCTGGACCGTATGTTTGACACCCATCTTTTCACGGCAGAATTCCAGTCGGCCGGGAACCATATCCATGACGATCAGATTCGCACCGGTCAGCTTGACGAATTCAATGACACTCAGCCCGATCGGGCCCGCGCCGATGACCAGAACGTCTTCGTTTGCCTCGGGGGCACAGCGAGCCACGGCATGACAGCCGATCGCCAGCGTTTCCACCAGTGCCAGTTGTTCCATCGCCAGCTTTGTTGAAACATGCAGTTTTCGAGCGGGCAGCTTGAACAGGGGACGCATGCCACCGTCGGTGTGTACGCCCAGCACCTGCAGTTCTTCGCAGCAATTGCTGCGTCCGCGACGACTGGCAAAGCTCGCCGGATTGTTGATGTACGGTTCGACCGAACACTTGTCGCCCGGCTTGACGTTGGTGACCCCCGCTCCGACGGCCACGACTTCCACGCCCAGTTCATGGCCCGGGATGCGTGGATATGAATAGAAAGGCATTTTCCCGAGGTAACCGCTGATATCGGTCCCGCAAATCCCGACGCGATGCACTCGAACCAGTGCCTCGTCGGGACCTGGTTCGGTCGGTTCCGGAATATCGATCAGGCGAAATTGTTGCGGTTCCAGAAGCTGAATGGCGCGCATGAAACAGAACTCGTCATCGCAGGAAGAAGCAGATCCATCCGGTCGCTCGCAGCGACCACACGTGCAGAGGATATTGCAGAATCACGAATAACACAAATCTCTCGATTCCGAAGTCAGGTATTCTCTATTTGTCGTCGCTTGCTCTGTCAATTTACCGTCGAGCCACGACGCCAGGATCGCAGTCGGGGTGAGTTGAGGCACTGCGATGGGCTCGATAGGATCACAACAGATTTTCACCTTCAGCGAATCAGGAATCGACATGCTGCTCAACCGTAACGCGTATCTCATCCGGGAGCGTGTTGCCATGCTGAAATTGACCGACCACTACGACATACTTGATCCCGAGACGGGCGAAGAACTCGGCTTTGCACGTGAAGAACTCACGGGGCTTGAGCAACTTTTGCGATTGTTCGCTCACAAGCAAATGTTGCCGACCAAGGTTGTGATTCGAGAAAGTGAAGAAGCAGACCCCGTCGTCGTCCTGAGTCGCGGATTTACGTTTCTCTGGTCCAAAGTTTCTGTTTTTGATGAGAATGGCAAAGAGGTCGGGTTCTTTCGCAGCAAGGTCTTCTCGTGGGGAGGAGGCTTCACCGTCCACGATCCGGCTGGGGCTCAGATCGCCGATGTGAAGGGAGACTGGAAGGGCTGGAGCTTCACGATGACGGATCAGCGTGGCAACCAACTCGGCCAGGTCAACAAGCAATGGGCCGGTGCCTTGAAAGAACTGTTTACTTCTGCAGACAACTACCTGATCACGCTCGATGAGAGTGTTTCTTCGAACCCTGGCCTGGCGGCGCTTTTACTCGCGGCAGGCCTGGCAATCGACATCGTCTTCAAGGAACCCGAGAATTGAAAAGTAGCTCAACGTTCATCGCAACTCTTCTGGCCGTGATCCTCACCTCCATCACTTCGATGGCCGATGATGGTCCCAAGCCGTTCCCGGGCGCC
>CAIWEX010001068.1 GCA_903911795.1 uncultured Schlesneria sp. | reverse complement strand
TCCTTCGTTTCCTTCTGTAAAATCTTCGTTCCCCGCTGAACGGGATTGCCAATCTTCACTCGTTGAAACACCAACGTCATTTGAGGTTCTGACATCGATGCGACTTGCCACTGTCCTGACTCCGATGTCTCATGAGAACCTGACTCTGGCAGCCCAATGCGGCGTAACAGACGTAGTCGGACGCTATCCCGGCCCCGGACTTGATGTTCTGGTCCAGATGAAGGAGCAGGTGGAATCGTACGGAATGCGTCTGGCCACAGTTGAAGGTTACCTGCCGATCGAAAACCTGAAACTCGGCCGCGACGACGGAACGGAACTCGTCGCGATGAAGACTCTGCTCCGCAACATGCGGCAGATCGGCGTTCCGGTGCTGTGCTACAACTTCATGGCTGGAACCGACTGGGTCCGCACTCGGCTCGATTCACCCGAACGCGGCGGAGCCAAAGTGACCGCATTCAGCCTGGCGGAAGTCGAACGAGCCATGTCGCTCAACGTGCGACGGGGCGAAGTAGAGAACGATGCTGCAGGCGGAACGAATCTGCAAGCCGATGGCACGATCACCGCCGACGATTTATGGCACAACCTCGAACATTTTCTGCGAGAGTTGATTCCCGTCGCTGAAGAGATGGGCGTCACGATGTGTATGCATCCTGATGACCCGCCGCTGATGCAGTTACATGGTAAGGCCCGGATCATGAATTCGGTGGAGAACTTCGAACGACTGGTGAATCTGATCCCCAGCCCCTCCAACGCCATCTGCTTCTGCCAGGGAACATTCGCAGCGATGGGTTGTGACATTCCGGCCTCAATCCGCCGGCTCGGGATGTACATCAAGTACGTTCACTTCCGCGATGTTCGGGGTTCTCGCGAGGAATTCGTTGAGACTTTTCACGACAATGGTCCGACAGACATGGCGGCTGCCATGCGAGCCTATCGCGACATTGGCTTTACCGGCCCGATGCGACCAGACCACGTCCCGCAACTGTATGGTGAAGATGCTGGCGAACCGGGGTATACCATGCTGGGCCGTTTGTTCGCGTACGGTTATATGCGTGGTCTGATGCACGCCGTGTCGACAGAAATTGCCAGTCCTGTCTGAATCGATCAACTGACACAGAAAGCGCTCCTTGAATACTCCATCTTCCGTTGCGGCCGATTCCGCCTCCAGTGTCGATCATGGTAGTCTGCCGGCCTGGGAGCAGGACGACCTGCCTGCTCCCTTGCCGTTCAGCGTGGGGAATCTGTTTCGGACAATCGGCCCCGGGGCAATCCTGCTGGCCGCTGCGATCGGGGGAGGGGAGTGGATCATCGGCCCATTGACGACCATCAAATACGGTCGCGGGATACTCTGGATCGCGACGATTGGGATCGTGCTGCAGACGATCTTCAACCTGGAAGCAGCGCGTTATACGATGTACACGGGCGAGCCGATCATCACGGGGATCATGCGACTACGTCCCGGTTCCCGGATCTGGTCATGGTTCTACATTTTCATTGGAGTCGCGCAACTCGCCACTCCTGCCCTGGCAAAGGGATGTGCGACCGTCCTGTTCGCCGCATTTGCAGGAAGACTTTCGGGCCCGGAGGATGATTCGGCCGTCAATATGATCGGCGTCGGTGTCATCCTGTTCGGCGTCATGCTGCTGCTGTCGGGAAAGCACATCGAAAAGGTGCTGGAATTGTTGTCGTGGGCGATGATCGCCTTCATCTTCAGTTTTCTGTTCCTGGTGAACATCCTGTTTGTTCCGTTTCGCCAGTGGGTTGAGACGGCGCGCGGATTCCTGGTGATTCAGTCGCTCCCTGAAAAAGTCGACTGGATTTTGTTAGCGACGTTTGCCGCAACAGCGGGATCGGGCGGCTTGGGAAATCTGGCGATTTCCAACTGGTTCCGCGACAAAGGCTTCGCGATGGGGAGCAAGGTTGGCGCTATCGGAAACGTCCTGGCGGGTGATCATACTGGGCTGAAGCATGTCGGGGTGACATTTCCTATGACGACCGGCAACCTGGACCGCTGGCGCACCTGGTGGCGCTACGCGGTTCTCGATCAGACCGCCTTGTGGGGATTGGGCTGCTTTCTGGGAATGTACTTGAACGTCAACCTGGCGGCGTCGATCATTCCATCAGCGGATGTGGTCAACGAAGCGACGGCAGGAGCCTATCAAGCCCAATACATGGCCGACAAACTCTGGAAGGGGTTCTGGCTGCTGACGCTGATCAACGGATTCTGGATCCTGTTCTCAACGCATCTCGGCAATACGGATGTCCTGATTCGAACGGTGAGTGACATCTGCTGGTCAGCGTTTCCGAGTGTCCGCAAGCGACCGATTGGATTGCTGTACGCAATGCTATTGGGACTTTTAACCGCGTGGGCCGTGGTCGCTGTTCATCTGGGGAATGTGCTGCAGTTGTTCAAGGTGTTGGGAATCGTGGCCAATCCGATCATGGCGATCGCTGCCATTCAGATCTGGCGAGTCAACACACGATTCCTTCCCAAGGAAATCCGCCCCCCATTCTGGAGACAGGCAGGACTGATTGTCTGTGCCCTCGCCTATGGCGGCATGACACTGGCTCTGCTGTATGACCGATTCCGGCAAGTTTAGAGCGCATGCCACTTAAGTGTAGCGGCATCAAGAGCGGCATCGCCCAACGCATCGAGCCGCGACCGTGAGGGAGCGGTTGGGTTGGCGAGTGCGATGGAAGAGGAAGACCGCTCCCTGACGGTCGCGGCTCCGGGATCTAAAGTGGTTTCGGTATACCGTTTCTTGGACCTGTTGGTGATGTGG
>CAIWEX010001067.1 GCA_903911795.1 uncultured Schlesneria sp. | reverse complement strand
TTAAGAATGAGACAAATTTCATGGAGACGGCGAAGAGATCGGTTGTGAAATGGGCTCGAAACTAAATTAAGCACGACCTTGTCGAAGACTCCAAGATCGTGGCACCCAACACCTTCCCAGTTTCAAAGAGGCATTGGCCTTACTCGCAAAAGACTTCCTGTACGCACGTTCGGCAGGTTTACTTTATACTGCGGAGTCGCCGCTGATGTGGGCAATGTCGTTAAACGTGCCATGAAGAAAACAGGGCCAAACTGCAAATGAAATTCTCCAGGTCGTTAATGTTTCTGGTCGTTGCATTGCTGATTGAGTGTGGCGCATCCGGCGCCGAGCCAACGAAGCTGGTGGATATTCGGTACGCCTCCGTCGATGGGATCGAGTTAAAACTCGATTTATATCGGCCCGCCGAAAACGCCAAGCCGGGAATCATCGTCTGGGTCCACGGTGGAGCGTGGCGGGGTGGTACGAAAAAGGACATGCCTCTGAACGGCCTGGTCAACGACGGGTATGTGATTGCCAGTGTCGACTACCGCCTTTCGCCTCAAGCTCCGTTTCCGGCTCAAGTCCATGATATCAAGGCGGCCATTCGTTTCTTGCGGGCCAGACAACGCGACTATGGATTCGATGCCAGTCGGGTGGTGATCGCCGGGGCTTCAGCGGGGGGACATCTGGCAGCGCTGACAGGTGTCACGAATGGACATCACGAACTGGAAGGGCGTGTTGGCGAGAACCTCGATCAGTCATCCCAGGTCGACGCGATCGTCAGCTTTTACGGGATGTCGAATTTGACCACGATTCTGTCTCAATCGACTCCCCACGGACTCAAGGTGCGAGTCCCCGCGTTGCAACTGTTGCTCGAAGGACAACCCGAAGAGAAGCCGGAGCTCGCGCGACTGGCGAGTCCCGTGTTTCATGTGGAAGAGCGCGATCCTCCACTGCTTCTGTTTCACGGCGATCAGGATCCACAAGCCCCGATCAATCAGTCGCACGAACTTCAGGGTCGGTATGAAGCCGTGAATCGACCGTGCCAATTCGTTGTCGTCCACGAAGGAAAGCACGGCGGGGCCGAGTTCTTTGATTCTCAGCGGTTGCAGACTGTTCGGAAGTTTCTGGAGAAGAGATGACGGTTCTTCGTCTGGTCGAACGCGTCCATTCCGAACGACTTCAGGAGCAAGGAGTTTCGGCGTTATCAGCGTCACCCACCAGTTGTGAGCGGCGATAGAGAACCCGTTCGTTCAACATGCGGCGGATGTGACGGTGGCATGACATGCATCCCGCACCTGCCCCGCAAACCTGCGACACACCACGAATCGACTGAGGATCGTGCTCGTCGATCGCCGCCCGGATTTCGTGTTCCGTGACGTTGAGACAATGACACACCGTCCGACAGGTATCGGCGTGGTTCTGATTTTCGACGAGAGTTTGCGGGTGACCGAAGTCCATGGCGAACACTCAACCGAACGAGTCACAGGGTTGGAATCGGAAGTTGAAGTTGAGATTCAGTCTCAACTCAGTGACATTCTTGCCGTCATATCGGCGAAAGTCAATGGCCAAATCGACGTTTTTTGGCGGTCAGCTGTCCGGCAGAATAACTTCAGTCGTTTCCGGGCAGATCAGGCAGGGGCGTTCTCGGTGAGGTTCGATGCATCCGCCACCGGATGTTCCCAGTGGAGACTGCAGTCGCAGAGTCTCGTGAAGGATTTCCTCCAGCGCTTTCGGCGTACGGCACGACTCAGAAATCAGTGCGTCAACCTTCTGTTCGTCGATCTGCAGTTCCCCAGCAGAATCACGAAACAGGGCGTTCCGCCAGTGGTAGACACACGCCAGCTTGGTCTCCAGCGTAAAGACGCGGTCGCGACGCCAGAAGTCGGCAAACTTTCCGCTGCCCAGATAAAATGTCCAACTCCCTTCATATCCTGTCACTTCTGCAGAGACAGGATCAATGTTCCGGAACCAGGTGCGGTCGCCGGGAATGAAGTACCGCATGGGAAGTGGTTCTGCAGACGATCCGATGGTCCGGACAAAGACCTGTTCAAACTCGCGCCCCTTGAGTGCTCGTGTTTCGGCCTGATGATGAAGAGCTTGATACAACACGGTATTGCTGTTCCTAGCTTCACGGGCCAACCCAAGCAGGACCAGATATTCGGAGGCTCGCCGGCACGAAAAGGTGTACTGCTTGTCCACGTCACCGGAGTTCGTCGCCTTCTCAAGAGCCGAAATGAGCGATTTTCCTGGCAGCAGAACGAACCCGCGATCCTCGTCGTAGTGCCAGTAATCGGCCGGACGCTCAGCTTCATAGGTCGCAAACGCCAGTGACGCCCGGCGTGCCGCCTGAACAATCGCAGCCCGAATTCGGATCGTCGAAATGAGTTCCTGGAGGCTGGGAAACTCCATCAGAACCGGGCACAGCAGGATTGAAAACAGGATTTCCTGTTCCAGGCCACTGTCGCTATTTTCCGTGTCTAACTGCAGGTGCTCGGCCAGTTCTCCTGTGTTGTTGCCGGGTGCCCAAACAGCAGAAAACTCGTCTCGCACGTGAAAATGAACGTAACTTCCATTGAGTGAACGCCCCCGCGAAATCGCAAGTGCCGACTCCGGACAGCTTTCTGGAAGTTGAGCAGACATCCATGTTGAAACGGCAGATTCTTCTAACTCATTTTGCACCTTGACATTGATTCCAGTGGACCTCGGAGAAATCTCGTCTTTAGCGGCGCGCATCGACTCACTTCCCGGCTGGATCTGCCCCTCGGCTGACGCATCATCAGTTGCTTGTCCGTTGATTCTAACTGCAACTTTCAGATACGACCAGTCTATCCGACGGAGTCAAGGATTCCCGGCTGCGATCAGATTTGTGACGTCTTATTCAGCGTTGCGTCGGCCAATTTGACGAATTGGCGAACTCGATCAGCCACGATATTCAGACTCTTGTTCCAGAAGTCGGGCTTACGCAAGTCGAAACCGAGCGTGGATCGAACGGCGTCCTCGGCGTCTTTGCTTCCCGTGGCGATCAGAAGTTTGCGATAGGTGTCAGCAAACTCGCCCCCGGAATCCTGTCCAACGGCATAGACCCCCATCGAGAGCAAATAACCGAACGTGTACGGGAAGTTGTAGAACGGCAAGCCAGTGATATAGAAATGGAGCTTCGATACCCAGAAACGCGGGTTCCAGCCGCCGTCGGCCAACGCATCCATGTACGCAGTTTTCTGAGCGGTCTGCATCAGTTCGCTCAACTGAGCGGCCGTCAATTCTCCCTTGGCCCGTTCCCGATGGAAACTGTCTTCGAAGAGGAACCGGGCATGGATGTTCATCAGGAACGCCACGGAATCACCCAGAAGTCCATCGAGCATCTGCAGCCGTTCGTAATCTGATTTCGCATGCCGGAAACGCTGTTCACCGAGGACAGCTTCGGCGAATGTCGACGCCGTTTCAGCAAGATTCATCGGATAGTCCTGCAGGAAAACAGGTTCATTTCGCAAGACCCAACTGTGATACGCATGGCCCAGTTCATGAGCCAGAGTACTCATGCTGTCCGCGCTGTTGGTGTATGTCATGAAGATGCGTGACTGTTTCGCGGTCGGGAATCCCGTACAGAATCCCCCCTGGTGTTTTCCAGCCCGGTTTTCGGCTTCGACCCAACCGTCCGCCAGTGACATCCGGGCGAAATCGCCAAAATCGGGGCTGAACTGCTGGAAGGCTTCGATGATCTGCGTGCAGGCATCATCGTACGAAATCTCATCCGCGCCCCCGGCCCCAGGCAACTGTGGCAACGGGGCAGACAGGTCGTACCAGGCGAGTTGTTCGATCCCCATCAACTGGGCTTTTTTCGCGAGGTATTCCTTCAAGACGCCTTTGGCCGCGGTGATCGTGGACCACATTGTGTCGAGTGTTTCGCGCGTCATCCGGTTAAAACGCAACGGGACTTCCAGGTGGTCTCGCAGACCAACATGGCGATAGGTCGTCAGTCGAGTCCCCGCAATATGATTGATCGCGTCGGCGCATGTATCTTCGATCGAACCCCAGGCAGCATCCGCTGCAAAGAAGTTGTTTTCGCGGACCTGTCGTTGAGGGGAATCGAACTGCACCTGACCTGGAGATCGAGTGACCAGCGTCCCTTTTTCCTGAACCTGGATCTTGAGCGAACCCGACAAGCGATCAAACAGTCGTCCCCAGGCATGTAGTCCGTCCACGGCCAGATCTGCGGCGAGAACTTCCTGGTCGCGAGGCAATCGCAATGCCGAATTGCGGCGACGCGTTACCAGAAAATATTCGATTCGCTGTAACTCGGGTGCTGCCCCAACGAGTGCGGCGAAACCTTCGTTGGTCGCTTCCTTGAAGGCAAATTCCACATTCGTTGCGATCTGCTCGCGCAGCGGCATCAGCGTGGAAAGTTCTGCCTGCAATTGCTGGTACTGCTTATTCTCAGCATCGGCTGCCGCATAACATTCGACCAGGGCCTTCAGATCGGTGATCCCTGCATCGAGCAATTCGTACTCGCTGATCACTTGAACCCAGCGACTGACATTCGCGGGGTCCGAGTTGACATCCGCCAAGACATCCGTGGACCGGGCAAATTTCGTCAATCGGGACTTAAAGTCGTTCAGTCGCTGCCGAAACTCGGCTGATGTCGGTGCGGGCGAGAGCGTCTTGAGATCCCAGGAGAGAGGAAATTGCGTGGTTGCCATGTGGTATCCTGCGGAAATGAATAATCGAGTTTTATTTGTGTGGAAATCGACAGATTTCCGAGGCTCATTCAGCAACGTGAACAAGTCATCGTCAGCCCGTCGAGCCTTGCAGAGTCAGGACAAGTGATCGTTGTCCGCCGTGATTACGGTGTTCGCACAAGTAGATTCCCTGCCAGGTTCCCAGGCAAAGTTTTCCGCGACTGATCGGGATCGAGACCGAACTGCCAAGCATCGATGCCTTGACGTGTGCGGGCATGTCATCCGGCCCCTCGCATGTGTGGACATATGGAAAATCTTCAGGGGCAATCGCGTTAAACGACGATTCCAGGTCTCGGGGAACATCGGGGTCGGCATTTTCGTTGATGGTCAACGATGCCGAGGTGTGCTGGATGAAAACATGGAGCAACCCGATCTGGACTGACGCCAGTTCCGGTATCGCCTCCAGCACGTTACGCGTGATCAAATGGAATCCTCGCCGGAACGACGGGAGCGTCAATTGGTGCTGAGACCAGTTCATAGTCACTTTCACAATGCGCGTTGGCCACGCCATCGCAGCCAATGGTCGGCGATGACAATGGCAACCATCGCTTCGGCCATGGGAATGAAACGAGGCAGCAGGCATGGGTCATGCCGACCCTTAGTGCGAATCGTGGCAGGCTCCCCGGAGCTGTTGACGGTCGGTTGCTCGATCGGCAGGCTGCTGGTCGGCTTGACGGCGGCTCGCAGGATAATCGGGCGGCCTGTCGTAATCCCTCCGAGCATTCCTCCGTGCCGGTTCGTATCGGTGGAAATCCCCGCATGACCATCACGAGGATGATCTGGATCGGGAACAAAATGATCGTTATGAGCACTGCCACGCATCGTCGCGCAGCCGAACCCGATTCCGTATTCCACTCCCAGAACTGCTGGCAGGCTGAACAACGACTTGGCCAGGTCCGCTTTGATTTTGTCGAAAACCGGTTCGCCAAGTCCTGCAGGAACATTTGTCGCAACGATTTCCGCTGCTCCGCCAATCGAATCCCCTTCTTTGCGGATCTGTTCGATCAGTTCAACCATTTTCGTCGCGACGGCAGGATCAGGGCAGCGCACGATGTTCGGCGTACCATCAGGAAGTCGCTCGACCTGATCGAGTGTCACGGATTCTGGACGCGCGATCGAAGCTTTGATCTCTCCGACTTGTGTGACATAGGCAACGACGCGACCGCCGAAGGCGGCGTCGATAATCTTCTTGGCCACGACACCGGCGGCAACTCGCACGGTGGTTTCACGAGCACTTGATCGACCGCCGCCGCGATAGTCGCGAAAGCCGTATTTGGCGTCGAAGCTGAAGTCTGCGTGACCAGGCCGATACAGATCCTTGATGTCTCCATAGTCGCGACTGCGCTGATCCTGATTGCGAATCAGGATCGCCAGGCTCGTACCGGTTGTTCGACCTTCAAAGACTCCAGAAAGGATCTCGGGAGTGTCAGATTCGTCACGCTGTGTCACGATGTGACTTTGCCCAGGTCGCCGCCGGTTCAGGTCGACGAGCAGATCCTCCACGGAAAGTGATATTCCCGGAGGGACGCCATCAATAATGACAACGTTAGCCGGACCGTGGCTTTCCCCGGCGGTGGTGATCCGAAACGATTGACCAAACGAATTTCCTGCCATGATGGGAGAGATTGTAACGCCGAACCTCGTTTCGGTCAGCCGTGGCGATGTCAGACAAAGATCGCTTTCACCGAATCCTGACCCAATCACCCCTGCCGATCTGAGCGATTCAATCGTTTTAACCCGAATTGTCCCATGCAACCGGCAGGTTTTACGAAGGCGGCAGGGTTTCGCTGTTTGTTCGTTTCCAGAGACGACGATATTTCCTGCGTCAACCCCAGCTAGCCGGTGGCATTCGGGCCGCTTCCGTCTGCGATGACGTGTGTTTCAAACTGCTGCTTCCGTGATATTCCGCCGTGACAATGAGTAGAGCGATGATGGTCACCCGTGTCTCACTACTGCTGCTCGTGACTGGACTGTTCGCCGGCATGTGGTCGGCGGACAGTCCAGACGGGCGGAGCCCGGCGCAAAAGCAACTTGCCCGCCGCTCCTCAACCCCTCGACTGATTCCTGACCGTAAGGTGAATCAGGCTGCTCCGAAGGTTGTCCGCCTCTCGGCCGCAACGATGGACACAACCATTCCTCTTCCGCCGGGGATCACGGCAGGAAAATATATGGTTGTGGACCAGTCTGGAGTGACGCAATGTGTGGCCGTGTCCAGCAACAGGCAAACTAAGGCTGCAACTGAAAACTTCGTCCCCGTCGATCAATACACAGTCCGCGACGGCGAACGACGTTGGCACTTCATACGGATCAGCCAACCGACGGACGCAAATTCGAATCGACCGATGTGCCGATCGCGTGCGGTAACCCAACGCTAATGCTGGGATAAGCGAGGACGACCTTCAGCTCTTCCCGAATTCGACGATTCAAACACCGTTTGTTGATTCCCCCGGATCCTCGACTGGAGGCGGTCTCGGGAGAGAACGTCGGTGTTGGTGAGCCCGTCAGATCAGCCAACTTCTCGTAGTATTCAGAACGCATCATGGGGGCATCGTCGCTTACCAGGTACGTTTGTCTTGGTTTGCCAAATTTCTCGCAGGCCTGGATCGCACGAACTCCATCGTCGACATGAATCAGGTTCAGCCACGCATCGCCTCGACCAGCGATCGGCTCCCCGGCGCGTAAAGTCGCCACACGCGAAAGCAATCGGTCTGGTCCGTAGATCCCTGACAGTCTCAAGACGTTGGCGGAACCATGAGCAGCGAACGAACTGAAAACCAGTTGTTCGGCTTCCAGACAGCAGACCCCGCCGGGTTGAACGGGTTCAGTAATGGACGATTCGTCCACCCATTCCCCTTCCGACTGGCCATAGACACTACTGCTGGAGACGTACAGAAACCGCTGGCAACTTCGCGCCGAACCGGGACCAACGATCTGTAAAACCGCCTTTAAGCCATCAACATAGACTTCGCGCTGGGATTTGCCCGATCCCCGGTCGTATCCAACGGCAAAGAGCACGGTGTTGACACCAGGAAGATCCGAAAGCGACTCTGGCTGGCAGATATCACCAATAATGGGGATGACTCCCATCGCCTGCAAATCTGCAGCGTTTGCCGCCGACCGAGTCAGCGCGAAGACTCGGTCTCCTTCGGCCATCCAGGCTCGCGCCACGCGTCGTCCGAGGTATCCGCAACCGACGATCAGCTTGTCCATCGAAGTCTGTTCTTTCATCGCTTTCCGCGAATGGGAGGAGCGAGAAATTCGGGAGAGTTCAAGACGATTCCGAGGAATGCCACGACGTCTTGCGTCAGTTTCGCATCGTCCGCTGGAATCCTGCGGGCGACCATGAAATCGTCGGCCCGCAACAGTCCCTGCAGCCACCCGATCTTTTCCAGAGCCTGATCCCGAAATTCGGCCAGTGCAGTCTCATCAAGGTCATGGCGCACAAGAGTCGTTTCGGTTTCACTCCGCTGACGCTGCAATTGGGCTAGACTCATTCCCTGAGTGCGGTAAAGGACCCCATTGATGTACGAACGTCGCAGACGCCCCGCTTCATCGAACTGGTACATCCGGTCCGGCCCGAAATAGACGGACAGCCAGCCTGTCTGCCGGAAACCGACAATAATCGATTCTTCACTGTCGATCGGCTGGAATTCCATCCGACGAACAAGCGCCACGGCTTCCTTAAGCAGGTCTTCTCGATCAGCTTCGACACGTGCCATGATGATCTTTCCAGTCAGCTCAATTACGAACCTGCTTCACCAGCTTTCGGACCGAAGTGGTGATGTGATCTTCGATATCGCCGTTCCAGCGAAATGCTGGCCGACCGTACTCGAACAGGTTCGAACCACCTTCGTAACCACCCTCTTCCCAGACTCGGCGTGAAGGAATATAGGCGATCATATCATCCGCGTACCCGCAGACCCACGTTCCCGCGCCAAACTCACCTTTGAACTTCAGTGCATAGTCTACGACCGTTTCGGCTCCCATCCCGATCACCAGCATTTCCTGCCCCAATTGCCAGGCATGAATTGGATACGGGTACGACGCGGGAAACTTTTCGCCGGCATCGAGTTGTTTCATCAATCGTCCTGCCCAACGAGCCCGAATGGGATGATTGTCCTGCATCGCGGTTGCCAGATCTTCGCGAGAGACAACTTTCAGATACGGAAGTTCCACCGTTTCGAAAGCGGTTCGAACCGTCGGTGAAACCGGCCTGAAGTCTTTTTTGAGCGTCTGTTCGACGGCATCTGCCAGCATGTGTCCATACTTCTGACAGAGATCAACGGTTCGACGAGGAAGCGGATTCTGGTCACCACCACAGGTGTTGACGAACATTGCTGTCGTTCCGGGGTGAGTTTGCTCCAATTCCAGTTGTGCAAAACCAGGATAATCTCCGCACCACTTCGTAAAGCTCAGCGTCGTCGGGTGACAGGCATAGCCAAACAGAATTGCCTCGAGCTTGCCATCCGGCCGAGTCACCGTCAGAACCGGGACCGTATGGTCGACAGGCCCAACCAGAGGTGTTCCCTTCGCCAGCAGTTCAGGGATATCGGCTTCGCGATTATTGCGTCGATTGACGGCAAACGTCGTGATCCCCTCACTCTGCTGTAAACTGGCTGGGGCGAGGTTGGCGAGTGATTCGCCCACCATCGCTACGAGGCGCGTGATCATCTGCTCGGTGTATTCGTTGACCAGTTTGACCTGATCAGGATCAATGGGGTAATAGTCAATAAGATCGTCACCCAGTCGGGGTCCGCAGTGATTGTGAGAGAACGTCAGGATGATCTGGTCACGCTTCAGACCAAACTTCTTCTGAATCTGGTCGAAGGCAGGATCACTCATGACTTTCGGAACACCCTGAAAATCGCTTGTGATCAGGACGATTTTACGCCCGTGGGAATCTTCCAGGGCCAGAGCTTTCATCCAGAGATCATGCAGCTTGCCGTCCGGGGCTCGCTTGGAACCATATCCTGCAAGCCAGACACTTTTTTCCGGGGTGATGACAGCTTTGGCAACGCCAGCTTTCCAGCCTGCGGCGTCGACACTGCGGCTCGCTATCAGGAAGAACGCGGCAAATAGAATGACCAAACTTCGCTCAAGAATCGCAGATCGTCCATTCCGACAGTCCTGGCGGCTATCACTCATTTCAATTCACCTCGAAAAAGCGTGGTCTACCTGGTTCGACACTCAGGCAATCATTCAAAGAAACCGAACTCGTCCAGTAGCCAGATCATAGACGGCCCCTGCCAGGGTGACCTGTCCAGATTCCAGGACTTTTTTTGCACCAGGCAGTTTTGCCAACTGCATCATGGACCACTGGACATTCGCTTCGACGGCGCTGTCAATCCGTTGCTCAAGGGACAATTCGGGTTTCGGCTTGGGCAGTCCGGGAGTGATCAGTTCCACGAGGGCGTTGACTCCAGGCAACGGATCGAGTTTCCCATCCATCGCTTGCACTGCTGCCGTAACAGCACCGCACCCGCGATGACCGACGACCAGAACCAGGGGTGTTTCCAGATGTTCGATGGCATAGCCGAGGCTTCCAACAACATCGGGGGCAATCACGTTGCCAGCAACTCGAACCACAAACAGGTCACCAAATCCCTGATCAAAAATCAGTTCCACCGGAACGCGAGAATCGCTGCAACCAAGGATCGTCGCAAACGGCTTTTGAGTACTTACCAACTGCTTGCGCCAGTTGGCACTTTCATGGGCATGTCGCGTCATGCTATCGGCAAATCGAGCGTTACCCTCTTTCAGACGAAGCAGCGCTTCTGCGCCGTCCTTCGGAAATGGTACTTTCGCCACATCGGAATCAGCAGCCAGTCCGGCGAGTGGTAACGCGACGGTGACTCCTGCCCCGGTCAGTACTTCGCGACGCGTCAACCCGTTTTCCCACATCGTAAAGCCTCCTGGTGATTAAGGATGAACATCCAACCGTGATCGGCGCGGGTCTCCCGACCCCGCCGAAACGACCGACCGAAGGTCTCCAAATTCTTACTGAGGTCGCCGAGTTCCCCAAGGGCTTGAACCGACGGTCCGTCGTTCCCGTCCTGCAAATTTCCCCGTCACGATTAAATGCAGAAACCACGGCACTCGCAAGCAAGTGCCGTGGTCTCAAGTTCGCTCGACAGACATGTGGATCGCGACGGTGGAGTCGCAAGAGTTGGGCGGAATCCAGTAGTGCCAGAGGCACTCACCGTTGAATCGATTCAAGCCCACAAAAAAGGTTTGGCACCTCCGGCGGAATCATGGATGTCTGGTCGGGCGGGCAGGGTTATAGGCCTTTTGCCTGGGTCCCACAAGATGGGAATCCCGCAGTGTCCGACCGAAATTCCTTCTACCCGACGCCCCGAACCCGGTAGACATTCCGATCGCAACCCATTGCTTCAAAACACATTGCGCCTGTGACAAAAGTTTGACAGAGACATGACGAACCGATGACACTCGATTTCCGATCTTCGAATACAGTTTCCTCGAATCTGGCATTCGGCAGCACGTCGGGTGGCCTGGTGCGAAGCAATGGATTTGCTTCGGCTCGTTTGAGGGAGCTCTCTACAACGATTGGAAGTCCAATGTCAATTTCCACACCATCTCGTCGCGGTCGCAAGTATTCCAAAGCGGAAGTCCGGCCAGCAACACCGGTCACATCCGATGGAAGCCCACCGAAAGAACCGGTCTGGGCTCCCTGGTTGCCTGATCGACTGCGAGCCAACAATATCGACTGGATCGTTCTGACCTGGATGATCGCTATGCATGCCGGGGCCTTGGCGGCTCCCTTCTTTTTCAACTGGCAGTCACTGGCGACGGCGTTTGTGCTGCAGTGGTTCACAGCGAGTATTGGGATCTGCTTGGGTTACCACCGATTCCTGTCGCACAAATCGTTCAAGCTGGTGGCACCTGTCCGATTCGTGACACTGCTGGCAGGTTCGCTTTCCGGCGAGGGATCTCCTCTGGTCTGGGCTGCGACACACCGGTTGCATCACCAGCGATCTGATCAAGAAGGTGATCCACATTCACCCCTGATCAGCGCCATCTGGTCACACTTGACCTGGTTGTTCGTCAAGCGAACCCCTGCTCAGCAGCAGGCCCTGTTCAAGAAGTACACCCCGGATCTGATGAATGATCCGATGTTGCAGTTCTTCGAGAAGACTTATTTCCTGTGGCTGGTGGCATCGGGTGTCGCACTGTACGCGGTCGGTGGAATGCCGATGCTGCTGTGGGGCTTGTGCATGCGAATGGTGTTGGTCTATCACGGAACCTGGTGTGTCAATTCCGCGACACATCTGTGGGGCTATCGGAACTATGACGTTCGCGACGAAAGCCGCAATCTGTGGTGGGTGGCGATCTGGGCTTGGGGTGAAGGATGGCACAACAATCACCATGCTCATCCACACGTTGCCCTCGCTGGCCATCAATGGTGGGAACTGGACCCGACATGGTGGGCCATCAAGACTCTGCGATTCTGCCGACTGGCCTATGACGTCGATGACAAGATCCCGCTGAAAACGACAGGACGTGCTCCAGCGGAAGCTGAAGCCGCCTGAGATCAAACGTCGAACTTTTTTGAGTTGAACTTGCTTTGAATCAGAGCCGCGATCAACCCCTGTTGATCGCGGCTCTGTTATTGTGTGACGAGCTTTTTCTCAATTTGCTGGTGCAAATCCCTTATCCATCCTGGAACGTAAGTCGAACGTTCGTGGCGCGGCTTGCAGTTGAGAGCGGCTGTACATTTGCCTCGACCGGTAATGGCATCGAGATTATTTTTCGCGATTCTTCACCGCAGACCCATTGTTCGTCCACTCTTGGCAGACTCACGGGCCTTGAAGTTCGGCGGAATATGCCACTCCTACGATGGATCTTGCGGATTCTAACGATTAAATCGAATTTGCAGGGGCTTTCGCCCCAGCAGAACGATGCACTATTTCGATAGGTTGATCACGGGATGAATCCAGGGACCAGTAGCAGCGTGCGCTCCTCGCAGACTCCTACTGCCTATGCCGAGTTCAACTCTACGGAAAGAGTTTGTCGGAATGTGCCGCATCATGAAAGACCACCGATTCCATTTCTGGATGGCACGATGCGCCCGTCGGGTTTGCAATTCGGTGATGTGCTGGGCCGCCATGTCGGTCGCAGCGGCATCTGCAGCGGATATCGTCGTCGATCACGCCAATGACTCTGGAGTGGGGTCACTTCGCCAGGGAATGTCGGCACTGCAATCCGGTGACAGGCTGTCCTTTCAGCCGATCCTGAACGGAACCACACTGGTCAACAGCGGCACACCATTGACGTTAAATGCCGCCGGAACGCTGCTCGATTCGACCTCGATCACAGTGACTGACAGTCACGCATTTACCTTGGCGGCCCCACTGACGGTCAATTGGGCAGGCACATTGACGCTGAACGGAGTGTTGTCCGGAACGTTAACAAACTCCAGCCTTGCCAATAGTGGACTCGGGAAATTGGTGCTATCCAACACGAACACGTATTCGGGCGGGACGACAATCAACGGTGGAACGATCGAGATCTTGAAAAGCGGATCTCTCGGGTCAGGCACGCTGACCGCAACAAACACTGTCGGAACGCCAACCCTTGCCCTGGGTGATGGCCTCAACGTGAGCAATGCGATTACTCTGCAAACAGCCTTGACCATCAATTCTGCTGCAGGGACAAGTAACAAATTGAGCGGCGTGATCAGCGGTGCGGCTGCGGCCGATTCTCTGACAACTCTCGGTAATGGGACGTTGATTCTGAGCGGTGCCAATACGTTTATCGGCGGCGTAAATGTGACGAACGACAGTACACTGAAACTGTTGAGCAGCACCGCTCTGGGAACCGGTACGTTGACGAATGCTGGTGTCTTGACCCTGGATCTTGCCAGCGGATTGTCAGTCGCCAACAAAATCACGCTGGGAAACAACATTGTCACCAACGTCACTTCCGGGACGGCAACGTTGAGCGGCGCGATCGGCCAGACTGTCGCCAGCCAGTTAACGAAAACAGGGGCGGGAACCTTGATCCTGACCGGAGCCAACACTTACACGGGTGGAACGGTCGTCAGCGAAGGGACGTTGCAAGGTAACTCATCAAGTCTCACAGGGACCATCACCGACAATGCCTCACTGATCTTCAACCAGGCGGGAACCGGAACCTTTGCAGGAACCATCAACGGAACCGGAGATCTGACCAAAAATGGCAATGGAACACTGATCTTCAGCGGTACCAGCAATCTGGCCACAACGACGAACGTGAATGCCGGTAATCTGCAGGTGACTGGATCGCTGGCCGGACCGGTGGATGTGATCAGTGCTGCGGCTGCATTGTCCGGCACCGGATCGGTTGCGAGTGTGATCAACAGCGGGTTCGTTCAGCCAGGAACCAGCAGCATTGGCGAACTGACAGTCAACGGAAACTTCACCCAGAACTCGGGCGGAACGACCGAGATCAAGATCAATTCCGCAGGTAATGTGCCGGGGGTCAATAACGATCATCTCAACGTTACGGGGCAGGCCACGCTGGGGGGGACACTGAACGTGCTCGCCATCGGTGGAGGTGTTTTCTCGACGGCAACGCAGTATACGATCCTGAATGCCCCCGGTGGGGTGACTGGCCAGTTTACGCAGGCATCCAGCAGCATGCCCGCATATGGAGTGAACGTCACCTACAATGCCAATGATGTGGTCATCCAGTTACAGTCAACGACCAGCCTGCTGGCTGCTGCGACAACGATGAACCAGGAATCCGTGGGAACCGCACTCGACGCACTATCGCTGACAGCATCTGGGCCGCTCTACACGATGATCAACAATCTGGGGATTCAGTCGGTAGCTCAACAGCAGCAATCGATGAATCAGTTGAGTGGCGAAGTGTACGGCGGTCTGCAAACGCTGGCACTGCAGGTTGGTGATCAGTACCAGCAGCGAGTGACAAGTGCATTAGTCTCGAATGGAAGATTTCTGCTGGGCGAAACCGATTCCGCTCCAGACGGAAGCATCGTCCGTGGACAGTCGCCCGAAAGCGACATGGGACGCGGATGGCAACTGGGATATGGAACGACCGGTCACATTCGCAGCGACAGCAACGGCGGTGGGCTGAACTACAACCAGGGTGGGGGACTGATCGGTCTCGATTTTGGAGCAGACGAGACCGGGCGGCTGGGATTTGCGGGGGGAGTCTCATACACCGGGTATCGTGATGGATTCGGCGCGAATGGAAACATTACGTCCTATCAATTCGGTGGATACGGAATCAAGCACGACGATTTCGGTTATATCCTGGCGACGGGAAACTACGGATCGAATTCCTATTCGACGACGCGCAACGTTGTGACATCCGGCCTGACTCAATCACTGGAATCGAATTTCTCGGGAACTCAAGCCGGAGCCAGCCTGGAAACAGGATTGAACCTCACGAGGGGGGTGTTTCACCTGCAGCCACTGGTCGGCTTGCAGTACCTGTATCTCTTCCAGCAACCGTTTGACGAATCGGGTGGTGCGGCCGCACTGGTTGTCGACCGGACGCGAGCCCATTCGCTACGGGCCAACATAGGTGCCCGATTCCTGACCGACGCGTGGGTCACAGAGGGCGGCACAGTCTTGACCCCATACTCCCATCTCAGGTTTGTGTCAGACCTGCTCAGTAATGATCGAGTGATCAGTGCTTCCTTCAGCGGAGCACCTGCGGGCGGTGCGTTTCAGTCGCACGGAACTCGGATGGGCCAGAACTACGGAATCATTGGCCAGGGAATCGAAGTTCGCTTCAATGAATTCTGGTCGCTGCTGGGTGGCGTCGATATGATGTACTCGAACCGCATGGCCATCGCCACCGGTTCGATTACTTCCATGCTGCGCTGGTAAGTTGATTTTGGCTCTTCCAGCTCATCGGTTTTTTCTTACGCCGTACCGACGCTCATTCGCCTTGTGAGGATGTTTACGCACATCGTCGTTCGCAAACTCAGAGGAAAGCGTGATATTGATGCCAACGTCACGACAACGACGAATACTACGTCGTGCTTTGATCGCAGCTTCGTGCTTGATCGCTGTCGGATTAATGGCGTCGTGGTTTGTCGCCGGAGAACTCGTCGCACCAATGCCGCGTGTCGTCGGTGATCCGCCACGTGAGCTGAACGCGACCTCGTTCACCGTGAATAGCAAGTCTGGTTCTGTCATCTCAGGTTGGCATTCCAGACCTGATGTCAGCAACGGAGTGATCGTACTTCTGCATGGCATGGGAGGATCGCGGTTATCGATGGTGGATCGTGCTCGAATGCTGCATGACGAGGGATATGCGACGGTGATGATTGACTTTCAGGCACACGGTGAGAGCCCCGGAAAGGCAATTACCGTCGGATACCTTGAACGACACGACGTTCGCGCGGCAATCGAGTTCGCACGGCGCGAACATCCGAAAGAGCCAGTCGGCGTGATTGGCGTTTCGCTCGGTGGCGCGGCGACTCTGCTTGCGATGCCGTTGGAGATCGACGCTCTCATACTCGAATCCGTCTATCCAAACATTCACGATGCAATTCATAACCGTGTCTCAGCCAAGCTCGGTCCACTTTCCTCGATTCCCGCGTCACTTCTGCTGTTCCAGATGCAGCCCCGTCTTGGTATTTCGCCCGCTGAGCTTCGCCCGATCGACCATATGCCTGACATCGCATGCCCGGTTTGCATCGCGTCTGGAGCCACAGACCAACACACGACCAGGACTGAAACAGAGGCGATGTATTCCGCGGCACCAGGGCCCAAACAACTCTGGCTGGTTGATGGAGCCGCACATGTGGATCTCTTACGCCACGACCCAATCGAGTACCGACAACAGATTGTCAGATTTCTCAATCGCGTTCTTCGCGCTGATCGCAACGACTGAAGCCAATCCGGTGGCGCCACATGCTTCAAGATTAAGCCGTCGCATTTCCTCGCCACCAGACATTCAACTCTCGGAAATTGACCGGAGTTACCGGGCGATGATGTCAAATTCCGGATTAGCGTTCATCAGCGTTGATCAGCGGTCACCCTCTGTCATCCTCCGCCACAGATTGGAGTTCCTGAATATTCCACGTTAGATTGACCGGCCTCTGGATCGCCGATTTTGCAATCGACGACGGGCCGGGATTAATCATCTTCCGAGGAACAAACTATGAAGCGATTGACGTACTATGCCGGGCTGATCGCCCTGACGGCATGGTGTTGGCATGGAACCGTACAAGCCGAAGTGAAACTGCCGAATGTGATTGGCAGCAACATGGTCCTGCAGCGTGATCTCGAATTGCCGATCTGGGGCACGGCCGATCCGGGAGAAAAGGTCACAGTCGCCATCGCTGGACAGACCGTCAGCGGCACCGCTGACGCGAACGGACGCTGGTCCGTCAAACTTGCCAAGCTGAAGGACGAAGGCCCTCACGAAATGACCGTGAAGGGCAAGAACGAGATCAAGCTCACCAACATCCTGGTGGGCGAGGTCTGGGTTGGATCAGGCCAGTCGAATATGCAGTGGGCTGTCCAGCAGTCAGTAAATGCCGCCAGCGAAATTCAGACGGCGAAACATCCGAAAATCCGCCTGTTTCTGGTTCCTCTGGTCCCCAGCGGAACTCCTGCTACCGATGTGAATGCTCGCTGGGTGGAGTGCAGCCCCGAATCGATTCCGGGCTTTTCGGCGGTGTTGTATTTCTTCGGCCGTGAAATCTTCCAGAAGGTCAACGTCCCTGTCGGCCTGATTGCGACCTCATGGGGTGGAACTCGTATTGAACCCTGGATTCCACCTGCCGGATTTGAGGCCATCCCTGAATTGAAGGGAGAACTCGATGGACTCAATGGCGCCATTAAAGGTTACGACCAGCAGATCAAAGCCACCATTCCAGCTCTGAAGGATTGGGTGGCGAAGGCCGAAGCAGCCGTAGCCGCCAGCAAGGAGATTCCTCCGGTCCCTGCGGTTCCGGGGCATCCCTTGAACAGTAACGGTGCCGCTACCGGATTGTACAACGGAATGGTCCACGGGATCGTTCCCTTCGGTATTCGCGGAGCGATCTGGTATCAGGGCGAATCCAATCGCGGCCAGCGGATGCATTATCACGATCTGATGAAGGGATTGATCGCAGGCTGGCGAAAGGTCTGGGGACAGGGGGACTTCCCGTTCCTGTTTGTTCAACTAGCCCCGTTCAACTATGGCAACGATCCGAACCACGAACTTGCTGGCATCTGGGAAGCTCAAACGGCCACGCTGAAAGTCCCGGGGACTGGGATGGCCGTCATTACGGACATTACGACACTGAATGATATTCATCCGCCCAACAAGCAGGATGTTGGCAAGCGATTGGCGCTGTGGGCGCTGGCCGGGACATATGGTCAGAAGGACCTGATCTATTCGGGCCCGCTGTATGACTCGATGAGTGACGATCTGGAACGCCTGGTCATCAAGTTCAAGCATAGCGAAGGATTGAAATCTCGGGATGACAAGCCGCTGACGTGGTTCACCATTGCCGGAGAAGACAAGAAATTCCACAAGGCGAATGCCGAGATCAAAGGGGATACGGTGATTGTCTCGTCCCCCACCGTCCCGAAGCCGGTGGCGATCCGGTTTGGCTGGCATCAACTGGCAGAACCAAATCTGGTCAACAAAGCAGGCTTACCCGCGTCACCATTCCGAACGGACAACTGGAGTGATGCTGTTCCGTCAGCTCCGTGAGTTTTTTGAACTCCTCCGGTTGGGAATTTTGTGCCAACCGGGGGAGCTTCTTTTTGATTTTGCGGAGTTGGGGCGATTCATTTTCCATTTTGCAGCAAGAACTTACGTCGCTTCGCCCAGCTCACCATCAGGGCAAAATGGAATTCGTCCGAAACCACCGTGGGCACCCTTTGCGCCAGCCGATCTGTCTGTTATCCTGTTTGGCTCGACCTTCCGAGGCCCCGGCGGTCTCATTTCCTGAATATTGATGAAACGGTGCTGTTATGAAGAAGCTCACAACTAAGCAAAAACGTGATCGTCGCTGGAAGATCAAGCGACGGAAACTGCGTCGCCTGAAGACAGGTCTGTGATTGGACTTCCGGCAGAATCGCGAGATTAAAATGACGGCCTTAGCGGGCCGTCATGTCGTTTGCAGGCTGCGTCATCCAATGTGACAATTCCCCAGTAGGATCGGGCTCTCGCCAGTTTCAGCGAACGAGCCCTCGCGCGAAGTCTGTACGATTTGCCTCAAAGGAGGAATCGAAATGCTCTCTGCCGAACAGACGAAGGCCGTCCGGGAACAACTTGGCAAGGTATTGAATCGGGACGTCTCACAAATCGTCCCGGAAGCCCGCCTGTTCGCCGATCTGGGTGGGACCGTCGAAGATCTCAAGTCGCTGAGGCTGGCGATTGAATCCGCCCTCGACGTCCAGATTGAACCCATTACAAACGCGATCAACCTGCGAACCGCCTCCGATAAATCAGGACTGTTGACGAAAGAATCGCTGCAACAAATCGCCGCGTATTTAGGAAAGTGGCCCACTTTCCCAACGAATCCGGTCTCCTTTCCTGATTTGTTTACGGTCGGAATGATCGAAGCGACCGTAGAGAAAGCGGCCAGCCATCCGCCCGTTGAGGCCGAGCGACTTCCCTTGATCCTTGCACCTGACCTGGCGGAACGGATTCATCAGATCGTAGCCAAGGTCTAC
>CAIWEX010001066.1 GCA_903911795.1 uncultured Schlesneria sp. | reverse complement strand
CAGCGACTGTTCGTCAGCCAATCGATGATCCGACCCCACCTCGATCAATGCATTCGCAGGCAATCTGCTGTTTCTGATGAGTTCTTCGCTGTCTTTGTACGAAACCACATCATCGGCACGGCTATGCAGAATCACGGTACCCGCTTTGACAGTCGTCGCTGTTCCGCGTTTTTTCCATGCCGGGCAAAGCAGAATGATAGTCGCGTTGCCCGTGTTCATGTTCATCGCGACAGCGCCGCCACGAGAACTCCCCACGACGAGTTGAGGCTGATTCTGATCAAACGCGGCCTGAGCAGTGGCAACAGCCAAATCAAAATCATCGTCATCAAGAGCCGGATTAACGACAGTGTGACCGTGGTTCTTAAGATACGTCGGCTTCACGCCACCGGGAACCGAACGCCATCCGTGAAGGAACAGAATCGTTGCCATTGATGAATCGTTCAAAGGAGACCTGGAGCCACATCACGGTATGAGCCGCTTACGAGTCGAAATCATGCTACCACAAACACCTTGCCATTCGGCGATTGTATTGCTGGTTAGTCATATGAAAAAACTCGTCGCGTCAGGACTTCCAATGCCTCCGCAAAACCACAATTGTCGTGTCTCATGTACCGTTCAGCCAAATCTCCGTGCGACGAAACAGGGGCGATTACGCAAACAACTCGACGATCGGCCTGCCTCCGTCACTGAATTCGACCGGACGGCCATCGGCCATCTTCAGTCGTTGGCCGGTGTCGATTCCAAGTTTGCGATAGACCGTTTCGGCGTAGTCGTATGGCGTGTACCGCTGACTGACGACATCGGCCGCTTCGCGATCGGTCTGTCCGATCACCTGTCCACCGGGAACTCCGGCACCAGCAAAGGCAACAGACATCGCCCGTGCCCAATGGTCTCGCCCCTGCCACTTGTTCAATCGAGGCGTTCTTCCCATCTCAGTGATGAAACAAACCAGCGTTTCTGCCAGCAGCCCTCGCTGGTCCATGTCTTCCAGAAGTGCACTCAGGGAACGATCGAGGCTGGGCATCATCACCGGGTGCGGCAATCCGTATCGTTCGCCGTTACTCATCGCCTGAGGGCCGCCACACGGACCGTTTTGATAGATCCCCTCATGATGATCCCAATTCAGGAACGCTCCATTCGGTTCGCCGGTGTTAGGGCGACCCACAAGATCCGACGGCTGAATCACTGTGACGGTAACAAAACGCACACCAGCTTCGATCAATTTCCGACCAAGCAGATAACTCATGCCACGGTGATCGCGTCCGTAACGATCCAGCGTCTTGGGATTTTCGGTTTCAAACGAAAATGTCCGCTGAACCGCAGGGCTGGTGAGTAAAGAAAAGGCGTTTTCGTAACTGCGAGAGAATCCACTGGCGACCTGCGTGCTGGCCGCGGGTGCACCATCCAGCGATTCCAGCAAGGACTGACGCGAATGCAATCGTCGAGCATCGAGCCCTGGCAGCGGGTCGAGAGACTTCACATGCCAGCCCGGCAGTGCGACGTTCTCGCCCAGACTTTTTGTGCCTAATTTCCAGGGGGCACGGCTGCGATGAAGGAAGCCCGCATTTCCGACATGATTGGGGAGGTTGGCACCGGGACAAAGAACGTAGCCCGGTAATTCTGAACGATCTGTTCCCATGGATTCGGTCACCACCGAGCCGATATCAGGAAATCGATGCGACCGTAAGTCGGTCCCCTGAAACAAGGGGGAATTGAACCGGTACCCTTTCATGAACTCCAGGCACCCTTCAATGTGGCCTGCGACCGGTGTACTCGTCATCGAGCGAACAACGGCCAGTTTGTTGGCATGCTGTGCCACCATCGGCATCAGAGATGAGAACTGGATCCCGGGAACATTCGTAGAAATGGGATGATACGGACTGCGATGGTCAGCCGGGGCGTCAGGTTTCGGATCCCAGGTATCCATCTGACTGATGCCACCCTCTTCGTAAATCACCAGGACATTTCGAGCCTGTTGGTGCGGATTGCCTGAGTCGGCCATGGCCGTTTGCAGCGCCAGAAGGTCGCCAAGCCCGTAGCCGAGCACACCGGCCGAAAGGCCCTGCAATACGCGTCGACGGTCTTGATCCATGTCGAATTCCCAGTCTGCAGACCAGCACGCCGAATCGCAAACAACAAATTCACGATTGCCGATGCGTTGGCGTGACGATATCCACAATCCCTTTCAGTGGCAATCCCGGACAAATCGACTGGCGGTGAATCAAGCGCTAACTAAAAACCAAGAACGGACAGTGACTATCGCCTCAAGACGGGCTCTCCCCACGCCCCCCATGCACCGCTGATCCCCTTCACCCCTTTGATTTCGAGCCGCAGCGTCTTGACTCCTTTGACGTCAACGGTGAAGGACTTGCTCTCTTCCGGCTTTAGTGGGCCGGATTTCCAGAGTTGTCGATCGTCTCCTTGAATGGTCGCCTCAACAGAACCGTACGCCCCATCCAGCAGACAACTGAGTCCCGTCAAAGAATTCCATTTGCCTCCCAAGTCATACTCGAATAGGGAATCGGCGTGTGCATAGAGGCCATGCGTGAGCAGACCGTCAGGGCCGATCAGCGGGTTCCCCTCATTGGTACGATCAAAGTGAACTCCTCCCCAACCCGTTTTCGCGGAAAGTGGAGCCGCGTCCGAAAGAGGCAGTAGTCGGGTCGTTTCGGCAAGAGTGGCAGGGACGGGCTTGCCTGCTGCCGAATCTGGTGCGCGCAGTCGTTTGAACAGTATCTGCAGTGGACTGGAAAGCTCAGCCAACGCCGCATCGCTCAGTTTACCCTGTCGGAAAGCCGACAGATTCTGGTCAAGTTCCAGTTTTTCCATCGCCTTGGCGACGTCATAGCTCAAATCTGAAGTAATAGCAGACGGTAGCGTGTATGCCTGCGCGGACCAGACGGACGCAGTGGCCGCACCATTCGCACAAATGGCGACGAAATGCAGCGTCGCACGAATATTCGCCTTCTGGGATCGAGGCAGTTGCAGGTGAAAGCCGCCGTCTTCGTGCGGAACGGCAGCCGCGATCTCGCTGTCGTAGTCGGCTCCCCCTGCAGGGTCGGCATAGGCCAGCACGGCGTGGACGGGGAGATTGACTTTTACCTGACCTGCGACCTGCAGTCCATCGGTATTGGGGCTGAGTTTCCAGTTCGAGAACGTAGCCTCGGCCTTGGTTTCGATCTGTTTGATCGAACCGGAAAACTGCGGATGGCTGGCGAGCTTCAGAGCATCCGGTAGTGTGAGGAAGGAACCGCGGCCTTCTCCTCGCAACTCATCTCCATAGGTCCGGTTCCCGCCACCCATCAGCGACGTTCCTCGCGTGATGCGGTCTGCAGCAGATTCCTTGCAGTGCGGAAGTCCCAGGGCATGTCCGAGTTCATGGCAGACACCACCGACGAAAATGCTGTTGTATTTTCCGAGCGAGATCTTGCCATACTGCCGATCAACCAATTGTTGATCTTCAACCCCCAGCGATGCGGCATCCAGTAACGGGGAATCGACCTGCCACGCAGTGCCGCCTCGACTGTCGCCGCTGGCGTAATACGGACTGTGATGACTCATGGTCCGTTTGACCGGATCCCAATCGGCCAAATTGCAGAAGATGACAATTGTTTCCTTGTCTCCATTCACTCCTGCTGCCTGTAGTGCTCGCAAACTTTCTCGGCGAATTTCCTGCCCATCGTTTCTGTCGGACTCACTGCATTCATCAGACTTCAGTTTTCCCTGGACCTGGTAAATCTTCAGCAGGCCGTCGTCAGCCAACTCCAACTGAATACTGCGTCCCTGGAATCCCCAACTGCTCATTTCTCTCGCATAAAACTCTTGAATGCTTTTCATCACTCGCGTCAATCGAGGGCGGAATTCCGGCTGCGGCACACGATCCGCCGGACTCCAGTAAACAACTCGCATCACGCGAAGACCTTTTTGAGGGTCTCCCTCTTCCCAGGCAGACAAAACCGACCGTGCACGCTTCAGATCGGCGTCCGTCGGTTCGCCGGAACGCAATGTTCTCTTGATGGTCGTATCAGATTTGGCCTCTTCGGCCGGAACGGCCATGATCCAATGAGACAACACCATGAACGGGAGCAATAGCAAATGCATGTGAGTATCGTCGTCCGGGATTGAGAAAGAAGGGGATCTTTTGTGACACAAATCGCCATCAGCGGATCGTAAAATGATAGCCGAGCGTTTCTGGGGAGTCGATTCGTCGACATTCACGCCCCCCAGACGAACCCTTGAGGTGTCAGTCAGGCGAATTTTGTCAGCCCGCAAAAATGACCGCGATTACGCTGATTTGCAGCGTGACGAACGGAATCGCAACGGACAGCAGTAAAAAACGGGTGCCACAACAGAAGACCGGAGGAGCAGATGGTATGATCATACGATTTTCGATTCAGCGTTTTGGAGCCTGTCTTGCCGGTCGCAGGTCAATGCACAGTAGGATTGGGAGTGCGATCCGACGCGGATCTT
>CAIWEX010001065.1 GCA_903911795.1 uncultured Schlesneria sp. | reverse complement strand
GAGTTCGGAGTTGGTTGAAAACTCCTGAATTCTCACGAATTCAGCTACGAATACCGTTACCCGCGTTGGGTGCCACTGCTTCGGAGTCCTCGGAGAAGCAGTGGCTTCGCGGCGACCTCCTCCTTGACCTTCGAGCAAAATCGCGCACTGTCATTTAGCAACGCCCCTCGGGGCATGCTGAAACTTGTTCCAGTCGCGATTCAATGAGTCCAGCCGCGCGATCTTTCGATCGCGCGCTGCCATTCACCGTAAAGACCGTTGCGGGTCGCCGTCTCCATTTGCGGTGTGAACTCTCGGTCAATCCCCCAGTTCTGGCGGAGGTCGTTCATGTCTTTCCAGTATCCGACGGCGAGTCCCGCCAGGTAGGCGGCTCCCAATGCCGTTGTCTCTTGCACAACCGGACGCCGAACACGGGTGGACAGGATATCGGACTGGAACTGTAGCAGGGAATTGTTAGCCGCGGCTCCCCCATCGACTTTCAGTTCCGCCAGCGGAACCTTGGCATCGTGCTGCATGGCTTCCAGGACATCGCGAGTCTGATACGCCATCGCTTCCAGCGTCGCTCGAGCCAGATGCCCCTTTGTCGTTCCACGCGTCAGGCCGACAATTGTGCCGCGGGCATGCGGATCCCAGAATGGAGCGCCAAGCCCTGCCAACGCCGGGACGAAGTAAACGCCACCATTGTCAGGCACGGAGGCTGCCAAAGCTTCGATATCGCTCGCTCGTTCGATCAGCCCGAGTCCATCGCGCAGCCATTGAACCGCTGCCCCCGCTATGAAAATCGAGCCTTCTACGGCATACGTCGTTTGATTTCCGATTCGCCAGGCAACCGTTGTTAACAGTCCCGTTCTTGAGGCTACGGGGCGGTTGCCGGTGTTCATCAGCATGAAACAACCCGTACCGTAAGTGTTCTTCGCAGTCCCTGGATCAAAACAACACTGACCGAACGTTGCCGCCTGTTGATCTCCGGCAATCCCAGCGAGAGGGATTGATCCCCCAAGATGGACGGCGTCGATTTCTCCGTAGAATTCACTCGACGCACGTACCTCGGGAAGAATGGCTCGGGGGACGTTCAGCAATCGCAGCAGTTCGTCATCCCATTCGCCTGAATGAATGTTGAAGAGCAAAGTACGGCTGGCGTTACTGGGATCGGTGATATGCAGCTTTCCGCCCGACAGTCGCCAGGCAAGAAATGTATCAATCGTCCCAAACAGGATCTCTCCCCGTTCCGCGCGAATACGCAGACCGGGAATGCAATCCAGCAGATACTTGATCTTGGTTCCAGAGAAATACGGATCGAGGACCAGGCCCGTCTTGGAACGGAAAACCTCTTCGAGCCCTGCCTGCTTCAATTGAGCGCAGATTTCCGCGGTGATGCGACTTTGCCAGACGATGGCGTTCGCAACCGCCTTTCCTGTCTGTCTGTCCCACAGGACCGTAGTTTCACGCTGGTTGGTCACCCCCACGGCGGCAATGTCAGCAGCGGTCAGTCCGGCGATCTCAAGTGCGGAACGAGCGGTCCGTAACTGGGAATCCCAGATCGATTCGGGATCGTGTTCAACGTGCCCCGGTTGAGGATAGAGCTGCGGAAATTCTTGTTGGGCAGATGCAACGACACGGCCATCGCGACCAAAAACAATCGCCCGGCTGGAGGTGGTTCCCTGATCCAGAGACAGAATGTAGCGCGACATGGCAGAGAATCTCCGAGGGGCGCACCAAGGGGAGCCTGGCAATTCGGCGTCAATATCCGGGCAAGCCATCAGTACTCTACAGCAGAGTCTCCAGCAGCATCCTGATCTTCCGCATTTCCAGCGCACGATCCTGGCCATTCAGCAGGCTCGGCAGGATCTCAACAGACAACGCTCGCGTATAGTTGAATCGCCGAAGTTGACCAATGATACGGCTGTAATCGACTTCACCCAATCCGACAGAAACTTGGATTTCCGTTGGCGACGTATCTCGCAGATGGGTGTGGTAAACATACGGATAGACTTGATCGTGCGATTGATTGGCGTACCTGCCGGTCATGTAATAGCTTGGGTCAAGCGTCAGCCCCAGGCCAGGAACCGCCTGACACAATTCGACGGCCGTCTGCGGATCTTCCGTCAGGTACCCCGCCTTGGTTTTCAGGGATACGCGAATTCCTGAGAAGTTTGCTGCGGCGAGACGACTGCGCAAACGGTCAATTTCTTCGTTAAAGGGTGTCCCCAAGACTGCTGCCGGGATCGTGATCTGTGTGATCTTCATCATTTTGGCGACACGGCACATCGCTTCGAAGTCGGCTACGGAGACGTCCGTTTCCATGCAGATCGCGACAGGGGTCAGCCGGGTCCACTCACGATAGAGCGTGAAAAATCGTTCAGGGCTGGCCGCAACAAATGACGGTTTCAGGTGTTCCGTCTTTTCGTCCATCCAGATTTCGATCTTGTCGTAACCCAGATCGGAGACCTGCTGACAGGCCTCCGCGAGGCTCATATCTTCAAAACATCGTGATGAGGCTGCGACAAACACTCCACACTCCCTTGACCGGACGCATCGCATCGAACCAGCGCAATATGCATGCGCCGCCGTCCGAGTCCAAGCTGCCATCAACTCGTTTTCGGACGGTACTGACTCTCTGAAAACGGTTTACTCGATTCGCCGATTCCGCGAAACACCATTTTTCGCGATTCAACGACAGGTGATAAGTTAATCCGATTGCGCAGATTCTGCAAGAACCGTCGGTTGTACTCAGAAAGATGATTGTAATTGCTGTAAGGAATGTTCGTGTTTTTCCGGTCATCCTGCCGATAACTGAGAGCGAGCGATGATGCCGCCGATCAGGCGGTCGCCGGAAGCCGGCCGAACAGTTCACGGGGGAGTTTTCATGAGTATTAAAGCAAGCTGGGGATTAACACTTCTGCTGGCTGCCAGCACTTTGGTGGGTTGCGGACAATCACGTCAGATGGTTCGTGGGCAATCCCCATCCGGCCCGGTCGCTTCAGCACCAAGCGCACCAGACGAAAGCATGGGACCAATTATTGGTTCGGCGCCGGGTTATGGCGATGCCGTCCGAGGCTCCAAACTGGGACGCCCACATCACGACTTCAAAGCGTACAACGGGTTCCGGGACAACAACTTCGGGTACGAAGGGGGCTACTACGCGGGGCCCGAAGGCTACTACACTGATCGCGACCGAACCTACACCACGCAGGGATCCGCCACAGGCTGCCCGGCCTGCGAATACGGCCGCGGGTGCCCACAAGGTGGTTGCCAACACTGCGGATGTAAGGGGGGATGCAACGACGGAAATTGTGGTCCAGGCGGATGCCCTCAGCACTACCAGACCTATCGATTCGACTGGCCTCAGAACACCGTCTCACCACCGCCAGGCCTGCCCGCCGCGATGGTTCAATACCCGTACTACACCTTCCGTGGACCGACCGACTTCTTCATGAAGTGAGTTCTTCCACCAACAGTCAACTTGCGACGACCTCAGGTCTCCTCAAGCCCGCCAGTCACTGGCGGGCTTGAGCCGTTTATGCGCCAAGGCAACACGACCCGTCAAAGCAGGGTGGGACCAGTGGCGTTTCACTACGCGTGCCCACCATCAATTCTCGACGTTTCCTTATGGTGGGCCGGCGCTCGAAGCGAGCTGGTCCCACCCTGCATTAGAAAAGCTGATTGCCCTGAAGGTAATCCGTCGTCTTCGACCACTGGACACTCGTCTTTCGTAAGACGAATCGTCATAATTTGCCCCGTTTTTACGGATGGCTTCGTCCGCTTGGTGCGAGAGGGAACTCAAAGCGGACGTCACACCAGTCAAATTGGGGCCAAAGATGATTACCGTCAACTGTCCAGATTGCAGTAAGTCCTACAAGGTATCCCCATCCCTGATCGGGAAAAAGGTGAAATGCAAGGCGTGCGATACCACTTTTCCGATCGCGGATACGACAGAATCTCAAAGCGAATACGATGATTCGGCACCACCTTCTCGCAAACCAGACTCTGTGAAGAAGTCAGCAAATCCGACTGCAAGGAAGCCAAGTGAGCCATCAGACGACGACGAATTCGCCGGATTGAATTCTGTCACTTCAGAAGGTGAGGCATTCGATGATTTGCCAGCTCTGCCCGCCAAAAAGAAGCGAAGATCCAAGAGTTCGGATGATGACGACACGGAGGAGCGGCCCAGGAAAAAACGTAAAGTCAGTCGCCAATCTTCCGGGTTTTCATTAGGTGGCCCTGTGGCTGCGGTCCTGGCGGCCTGTGTCAGTGGCGGCGCTGGTGCAATCATCTGGTGTGTCATCGTCATCCTCACTCAGCACGAAATAGGCTGGATTGCGTGGGGCGTGGGTGTCCTTGTCGGCGCGTCTGTTCGCTTCGCTGCCAAGGAAATGGACGAATCGATTGCAGGGATCATTGCCGCAATTGGATCGGCAGTTTCAATTGTGGCGGGGAAACTCCTTCTCGTGTTTTTGATTATGCAATTCTTGCCGGTTGAGGAATTCGACGCAGAGCTTGTGAAACTGACGAGCGTTCAACGTTTCATTCAGCTTTTCACGGACAGCTTCGGAATACTTGACGTCGTGTTTTTCTTTTTGGCGATTGGAACCGCTTACAAAATTGGCGCGAGCCATTCAGACGAATGATTCGTTCCAACCAAATGTCAAACGGCTGTCGGGGTGACAAGACGGCTATCGAACTGTTTCTCGGGAGCCTGAATGACCGGGTCTGGGTTTGAGGTGGCTGCTTTCTGACTGAACCTCCTTTGCGTTTCGACGGCATACCAAGACGCCTGCGATCGAGTGTTGAGTCAGCGCTTAGTCTCCGAAGCCCAGATCTCGGCTGCTCGGCGCCGTGCGTGCTCTTCCCAGTCGCGCTCCGTGGCGTTGAAAAAGCCCACTGCCGATTGGTAGGTGCCATTGAATCCTTCGGGCACGATTTTGTCGACCAAGCTGTACGCTGCAACTTTGCGATAAATACCAGGAGCATCAATCAGTAGAAACGATGGCTCTTCAGTCGGCGGGTGCTTCAGAAAGCAGCAGACGCTCCCCTTGCCGCGGGATGGGTTGAAGACGGCCATCCAGTTCACGTTCTGGACGACTTGGCTGGCTACCTTGCCGTCCGAAAGAAAAGTGCCGCGTTGTCGAATGTCATCTTTGTTACCAAAAACATAGACCGTCGTTTCGTGCGTCAAGGCATACATCCACGGGTAAGCGACACGCAGGTCGATTGGCCCTGTTGCGTGAAAGGACGCCGTCTCAACCAACACGCCATCATGAATGGAAACGGAAGTCTCCAGATCCAGTGCCCGGATTTTGGATTTCCTCTCCATACGAAACGATTTGCCGCCCAGATTCATCGTCGGGGTAAAATCGCGAACCGGCTTGTCGTCCACAAACAATTGCAGACTGGTGACCTGCTCCTTTTCCACGTGGCCCGGCTTGCCCGGCACATCCAGAAAATGAGCCGTGCCCAAAAGTCCGACATTGCGAATGGTCAACACCGTACCATAGGCGCTGTCCTCGGTCGCCATGACCGTCTCTTGAAACTCAATCCCGCTCAGCGTCCACATCTTCGGCCCGTCAATCCGCGTGCGAATGTCGCCCACGGTAACGACGACTTTCTGCGGCCACTTCTCTGATTCCGAAGTTTGTGCGACCGGTCCCTCAGCCCGACTCCTATCACCGAGAATCTCTAGAAAGAGCATGGAAAGAACGAGTAATCGTCGGATGCGAATCAGGCGCATCGGTCTCTCCATCTTGAATTGGATTCATGGGGCCAAGTCGTGCTGAGACTGACTCAGGCTGAAAAAACTATGGAGGCCCGGGATCGGTGCATGATTGCGCTGATCCCGCGCGCAAAGGTACGGGAAACTGGCCTTAGAGACAGGCCACTGTGATGGCGGTCGAGTGGTTTGCCGTGAGGCTCCACGAAAAGGCATTCGCTGGACTCAGTCCCGCTCCCCTATCTTTTTCTCCGAGGCCTTCTTCTCGGCCGGCAGCAACTGGCTCGGCCCGATCTTCACGGTTAACTTTTCGAGTTTGCCAGTGAATGAGAACGGGCAATTGTAGTCCTTATCGTCGACAGGAGTTCCAGTGTCGCTACCGACGTCAAACGTCTCGTCCCACTGCGTGGTGATCGCAAGGGTGGCAGGGGCCTGCTTGGTATCTACAGCTTTCCCGTCAACTTTGAGTACACCCGTGCCGCCCTTGCCCATCCCCGGCCCGGCGTAGGTGAACTCGAACTCGACGGTATGCTTGCCGGGCGATAAGGGATCCTTGCCTTCCCAGCGGAAGCGAGCGAAATCGGCAACGTTATAGGTGAACACCGGCTTCCCCTTAACAAGGTACAAGCCGTAGCCAGCGAACCGGCCGCCATTCGTATTCAACATCCCTTCGTCGTCGGCTTTCACGTCGACCTCGGCAGTGATACTGAACGATCGATTCAAGACGTTCGGCGCATCGCCACGGGGGACTCCAGTTATTTGCGTGGTGTACGAGAATGTTGATCGGCCTGCGGTGAGGCTGGGCTTCGGGCTGCCGAACCGTGTCGCCAGAGCGTTGTCGAGTGGCAACACCTGGAACTTGGCCGCCTCAACCCAGAACAGATCTTGCAGCTCTTTAAGCTTCTCTGGGTTGGTCTTGGCCAGATCGTTATCCTGGGTCCAGTCCTTGGCGACGTTGTAGAGTTCCCATTTGTACCCGTTTGCCACGTCCGGAGGGGGCGTTCCCGCAAGGTTCCATGGAGCGAAGATAGGGCTTGTACAGGCGACCCATCCGTCGTGATAGAGCGCCCGATTGCCCATCATCTCGAAATATTGAGTCTTGCGAGTTGAAGGTACGTCGGCGTCGGCCTTGTCCCAAGTGTAAGCCATGCTGACGCCGTCCATGGGCTTCTGACCAATCCCGTTGACCGAGACTGGTGCGGGCAGGCCGGTGGCTTCGAGAATCGTTGGTACGATGTCGATGACGTGGTGGAATTGGTGCCGGACTCCGCCCGCATCCTTGATCTTGTTCGGCCACGCCATGCACATCCCCTGCTTGGTACCACCGAAGTGCGAGGCCATCTGCTTGGTCCACTTGAACGGAGTATCGAACGCCCAGGTCCAACCCACGGCCATGTGATTGTAGGTCTTTTCCGAACCCCAGGCGTCGTAAAACTCTTTCAACTGCCGTTCGACAGGGAATCCGATACCGTTGAACTGAGCCACCTCGTTGGGGGTACCGTTGGGCGAACCCTCGGCACTACTTCCATTATCGCCGCTGATATAGATGATCAACGTGTTGTCGAGTTTGCCCATCTTTTCCACGGCGTCGATCACGCGGCCGATCTCATGATCGGTGTAGGCCAAGTACGCGGCATACACGTTGACCTGCTTGATGAACAGCTTCTTCTCATCGGCATTGAGTGTCTCCCAGTCCTTGAGAAGGTCTTTTGGCCAGGGTGTCAGCTTGGCGTCCTGGGGAATGACTCCCAGCTTTTTCTGATTGGCGAAGATCTTCTCCCGCAGTTTGTTCCAGCCGTCCTCGAAGAGTTTCATGTCCTCGATCTTTTTAATCCACTCGGGCGTAGCGTGGTGCGGGGCGTGTGTGCCGCCGGGAACGTAGTAGCAGAAGAAAGGCTTGTCCGGCGCGAGTTCATTGAGCTGGTTCATCCAGCCGATCGCCTCGTCAGCCAGCGCAGTCGTCAGGTTCCAGCCTGGCTTGCCGATATACGGGTAAATCGGTGTCGTGTTCCGGGTCAGGTTCGGCTGCCATTGGCTCGCGTCGCCACCAACGAACCCGTAGAAGTACTCGAATCCCATGCCGACGGGCCACTGGTCGAACGGCCCGGCCTGGCTGGCCACGAATTCGGGCGTGTTGTGGTTCTTCCCGAACCATGAAGTGCCGTAGCCGTTGTCGCGTAGGATCGTGCCAATGGTTGCCGAATCCTTGGTGATGACGCTGTTGTATCCGGGGTAACCGGTCGCCGCTTCCGAGATCACCCCGAAGCCGACGTTGTGATGGTTTCGTCCAGTGATCAATGCTGCCCGCGTGGGTGAGCAGAGGGCGGTGCTGTGGAAATTCGTATACCGCAGGCCCGCCTTCGCGATGCGGTCCAGCGCCGGGGTCGGAATCACGCCGCCGAACGTGCTGGGGGCTCCGAAGCCGACGTCGTCGGTCATGATCAAGAGCACATTCGGCGCGCCCTTGGGCGGCACCACCCGCGCCGGCCAGTACGGCGTCGACTGGTAAGCGTTCAGATTGATCTCTCCACCGAACCTCGGCGGTGGCGGCGGGAGATATTTCCCGTCAATCACCGTAGTGGCGGCGGGCGAACCAGGCAACGGTTCGCCTTTGGCCTGGGGAGCTGCCTTCTTTTCCTGCGCTACTACCAGCGTCGAGAGATTCTGGGTCGCGGCCAGGTAGCCGAGCATGGCACCGGTAGCGAGAACCATTGCGGCTGTCAGTGTTGATTGCTTTCCCACGTGTCATCTCCTTACTGGCATTAGCGGCCGATCGTATCCAAAAAAGCGGGCGTCATTCTATTGCGACGGGACGAAATCGCAATCGTGCCCGGCACGTTTGAATGGCTGATTACGCAGGCAGGACGAGATGTTGTGGCGACAGTCGACACGTGTGATCGCTACGAATTTCAATCCGCTCGTGACTCCAGAAGCAATAGGTACAGGAATATCTTGGCCTAACTCACGACGCTACCGTTCAAACGGAATGATTCGTGGCAATTCGTCGTCTACTGTCACTTTGATCACAGGGAAGGACAACCAACCGTCCCACTCCTGCGCGATCAACCACGAAAAGCCGGCACAGTTCAGCAACACGGTGAACCAGAAAGTCGATCGAAACTTCGGCTTCTTAGTCTTGTGATGGAAGACTGCCTGGGCAAACAACGCGCCTGGCCAACCACCCAGTAGCCCAACGAAATGCAGGGTGTCTTCCGGGGTACGCCATCGATTTGTGATTGCGGCAAACTTATCCTTGCCATACAGCCAGATCGCTAGAGCACTCATCGAAAGATAGGCTGTTGCGACAATTGGAGGAACAATTCGGTGGCATGCACCGAAAGCAATTGCCCCCAATACTAACGTGCCAACGATCGTTCCGCCTGAACCAGTTCCATCGAAAGATCGCTTTGGATGATGATCGACTCTACAGACGCGGGTTGCGCATCGTCGATTTCTCTGATCTCTGCCAAGTTTGTACGAGATCCGCATTCCGCGATCAGGTTGAGTCGTTTTGCACTCAAACGCACTCACGTGGACAAAGGTCCGTTCGCCACCAAGATCTGGCGTTACGAATCCATATCCCCTGTCGTCATACCAATCCGTGATCCGTCCGACGTATCGCATGCGTCTGGAGTCAAAATGAAAGTGTTTTAAAGACGGTACTGCGGCGGGACGATCATCTAATCCCGGTCGTAGCAACATAGCACACAAAAAACCGGACCGATGCAAGATTCAGAGCGGTCCGTCGCGGATTAATCGCCACATGGCAAACCAGTTGCCAGCACAAACGTCAGTGGCGCAGTCGTGCAATGACAGGTTCTGTACTTACTCCTGCTTCACGGGTTCGGCAGCGGCTTCATCAGTCGGCTTGATCGGCCGAAATGATGCACTTATCTTGTCGAGTTCCTGTTGTTCGGAATCACTGAGTTCGGTGACGGACTTGGCATAGAAGAGTTGAGCCATAACCTCACGGGGTCTCATGGGGGGATTTGAAGTGATTTGCTGACTGATCGCTGGAACTCCGTGTTCGTTGTCCACCACTACGACTTCGTAATTCATCTGAATGCCACCTTCGTCACTGGTGGCCAGCGTGGTGCTGATCCTTTTGGCTTCGGCGAGATGTTCGAGCTTCTGAGGAGTGATCACAAATGTTCGTTTGCCGAGTTTGAATGATCCACCACGGATCTCAAGGGAATTCAACTTTTGGAGATCTTCTGACTGGATCGTCGTCGCCGTCAACTCTCGCGGCAATACGGCCTCAAAGTACTCATCGAGATTCAGCCCCTGGCATTGGAAGGATGCGGACTGATCCGGCTGTGTTGCGATTGTCAGCTTTCCATCAAAGATGTCACACTTGTATTTGAACTTGTCCTCGGCGTATGCAAATTCGATGAAAAATTTAATCGGCTTCCGGATGGTGGAGTGCAGTTTCGGAAAGATGACCGCCTGAATGTGACGCTGGAACTCGGGAGAAGTCGATGGCGTGGTCTCGATGGTCAGTCGATCACTGTTTGCCGTGAGATCCCCGAAATCGATCTTTCCTTTTTCCGCCTTGAACCCCGTCCAAAGGATGGTCGGGATGGAGAGCAGAAAACCTGTCGTATCGTCTTTGATTTCGATGTCGTTAAGACTCAATCGGTCAATTTGAAACAGCTTTAACGGGGACTCTTCATCGCCGCCATTCGCGTTTTGAGGGGGCGGCGCATTTTGGTCTTTCAGCGAGTCAGGGTTGAAGCCCGTAATGTTCAGATGAGCTTTGCCAACGTGGATCTCATGCAAAATCAGTCTTCGGGAATAGAAAATGTCCACGATCCCGTTGTACTTGACCCGGACATCGGTCACCTGGCCGGTCTTCCATTCCATCAACTTGATCTGCATTCCCGATGAGATCGAACCCGATATTCCTTTCAGTCGCAGGCTGATGGGCGCCCCTTGCTTTTCAATCGCGCGCGCCACACTGCGCAGCGGCCAGGAGGTATGCATTACGACATAGTAGGTCAGCGCGATGACAGCCAGAAACAGCAGGAAAAGCCCCAGCAGAACTCGGATGACGCAACCGCATCCTGATCGCTCGGCAACGAGTGGCTTACGCTTCGCCGGGGTATTCGTCGTTGCTTCCATCGAATTGGTTGCATAGGGATTGGGAGGCGACTCATTTGCGCGGTCATCAGCCATTTGTCGTTCTCATTTCAGATTTCCGTGAACCGTTGGTCTGCAAGGTCTCGTCAGTAAGGTACGGACTCATTCGAATTCTAAGGCTCAACAGACGTTAGTTCCATGACGAATGTGAACGATTGGCAAATGTCGGTTTGACGACGACGTTCCACCGCTTGCCGACCGCGGTGGCGTACGCAATCTGAAAATGGGGCGCGCCCTGTTGACGACAGCGTGTGTGCTGACGACCATACGGGCGATTTGGTAGAAAACGGCGTTTTCACGAGGCCCCAATGCGTCAGATCGTCATTGCCAGTTTCATCGTCGCTGCCTGTTCCGGTGGAGAATTGGCGGCGGAACAACAGGAGAGTCCCGTGGATCAGGCGTTTCACGCCATTGCCAAGTCGTATATCGATGAATCTCCTTCGCTTTCGCCGAGTGGTGCGACGTCGCTGGGAGACCATCGGTTCGATCAACAACTCGATGACGTCAGTCCCGCCGCACGCCAACGACAGCGGGAATTCTGCCGCAAGTTCCTGGACCAGTTGCAGAAAGTTGATCGCACCAAGTTGTCTCGCGATAACCAGGTCGACTACCGATTGCTTGAGCATAGCCTGCAGGGAGATCTCTGGTCCGTCGAGACATTGCAGGACTGGGCGTGGAATCCCATTCATTACACGCAACTGACGGGTGGAGCTATCTATGGCTTGATGGCGCGCGAATTTGCACCCATCGAACAACGGCTGACTAGCGTTGCCGCACGACTGGAACAATACCCGCGACTCTTCCGGCAGATTCGCGAAACGCTGGAACCATCACGAGTCCCACCGATTCATGCAGAAACAGCCATCAAACAAAATCGTGGCGTTCTGAGCATTATCGATAACATGGTCCGTCCGCTTTTGGCTTCACTTCCAGAAGCCACACGTGATCGGCTGGTCAAGGCGATTGCGAAAACCACTGAAGAGGTTGAGCAGCACCAGAAATGGCTTGAAAACGAGCTGCTTCCCAAGGCGAAGGGTGACGCTCGACTGGGGCCCGCACTGTACGATCAGAAACTCGCCTTCACCCTGGGAACGAGTTTGACGCGAGCGGACATTCGCGAGCGGGCTGAATTTGAGATTCGACGGGTTCGTACAGAAATGTACGCCATCGCCCGCGGTTTGCAACCCGATGCCGGATGGCCCGAGACGCCGACACCGGATCAACAGCAGAAGGCGATCCTAACGTCGCTGGAAAAGGCCTACGCAGAAATTCCGGCCCGCGATGGTGTGGTCCCTGCCGCTCGTGAATCGCTGAAGATTGCGACGGAATTTGTTCGCAAACATGACCTCGTCACGATTCCACCCGACCCGCTCGACATTATCGTGATGCCTGAGTTTCAACGTGGTGTTTCTGTGGCCTACTGCGATTCTCCGGGGCCGCTGGAGGTTGGTCAAAAGACCTTCTATGCCGTGGCTCCATTGCCATCCGACTGGAGTGATGCGCAGTGCACTTCGTTCCTCCGCGAATATAACATTCGGTCCATTCACAACCTGACTGTCCACGAAGCGATCCCCGGACATTTTCTGCAACTGGCACATGCCAACCGCAGCCCGAATCGATTGCGAGCACTGCTGTCTTCGGGAGTGTTTGTCGAAGGATGGGCTTGCTATACCGAGCAGATGATGTCTGAAGAAGGGTTTCTGGATCGTGATCCATTGATGCGTCTGGTGACGCTCAAGTGGTATCTGCGAGTCATTTCAAACGCGCTGCTCGACCAGTCGTTTCATGTGGACGGAATTCGACGCGAAGAGGCTATGCATCTGATGATGCATGACACGTTTCAGGAAGAACGCGAGGCCGCAGGCAAGTGGATTCGTGCTCAAGTGACGTCGACTCAACTGGCCACGTACTTTGTCGGCTTTCAGGAACATCGTGATCTTCGTAACGCGGCAAGAACGGCCTGGGGCAAGGAGTTTACGCTGAAACGCTATCACGATGGTGCCATCTCGTTCGGTTCCCCGCCTGTCAGATTTGTGAAGGCACTGCTGTTGAATCAGCCCGTCCCAGATAAGTAAAACGCTGATCGTTGTCAGGGAGTTAACTCAACACCTGGAATCGTCGTGTTCATATCCCAACTTCTGATTGTCGTGGTATGTCTTCTGGGGCAATGGCTTCTGGGATTTGCAGTGACGCGGCTGGTGTTTCGCTGGACCGACAGCAGAACTTCGGATGCTGTTTGTGAACAGATGGGGTTGGCGATTGTGCTGGGGATCGGCTTGAACGCCTGGGGACTCTTCATATGGTCATGGCTTGGTGGAAGTCTGGGGCCATCCAGCAGTATTGCCTTCGCGGGGCTTGGATTTGTGGCGGGAATACCGCTGCTGTTATTCAACAGTCGCATCAATAGCGTAACCCCTGGGGCAAGCGAACGCCTTCCGTCACCAGATCAAGGTCAGAACACCGAAGGGGCCGCGTTTCGTAAAGCATGCCAATGGGGAATTGCGTTGCTCACCGTCGTAGCTCTGGTTCAGTCGTTGATGACTCCACTACGCCTGTGGGATGAACGAGCTCACTTTTCCATTAAAGCTTCGGTCATGTTCGAGGATCGATCGATTCGTAGTGCCGATCTGGCTGAACGTGATTTTGTCCAAGGGCACCCGCGCTATCCGCTACTGATCCCACTCGCACAAGTGCATCTGTATTATCTGCTGGGGGAAATCAATGATCGGCTGGCAAAGGTCTATTTTCCGCTCTTGTTTGCAGGACTGGTGCTGACGACGGTTGGCGTTTTGATGCGGCATCTGACGGCTGCAAGAGCCTGGTTGTGGGGGATGTTGCTCGCGACTGTTCCGGCGCTCATGCCCAATGAATATGGTTTCTTATGTGGACAGGCCGATGCCCCCGTCGCCTGTTTTCATGGCGTTGCTGTCCTTTATGCCTGGGACGTTCTTGAACGCTTGCGACGTGACGGTGTTTTGTCCCTCAGTTCGCTCATCATTTCAGGTCTATCCAGCGGGCTGACGGTATTTACCAAGGACGAAGGAATTGCGTACCTGATCATCGACATGGCGGCACTAGCTCTCATGCTGATTGTCCAATCCCTCTCTGGCCATGTTCGCCGCAATCATGGGACCGAGAAGAACGGCCGAGTGAGTGAGTCTGTCGGAACGATTCTTGTTGCAGGAATTGTCGTTGCGACTTATGCCGCAGTGATCGTCGTACCTTGGCTGATGCACCGGCGTGGTTTGCCACAGACCGCAGAAATGGCGTACGCAGGTCGCTTTTCTGTCGAATATCTTCTTAAGAGATTGCAAACGCTGACATGGTCGGTTCCCCATCTTGGTCAACGGATGTTTTGGGAGTGGTACGAATGGGGACTTCAATGGTGGTTCATGGCTGTGGCAATAGTCCTCGCTCCTCGTCGACTTTTGCGGCCTGCTCAAGTGCTGCTGGTGATTGATGTTTTGGGGGCTCTGACAGCGCTGCTCGTGGCAGGGATGTTGGCGCCAGTTCAGTTAGAAGAGCACATTGGGGGATCGAGCCATCGATTTCTGATGCAGATCACCCCTGTCGCGATCTTGTTTGCCGCCAGTCAACTGGGATCTGTTGATCGCTCCCACGTTGACATTCCGGAAGCGGACTCCTTTCTGAAGTGAACGCTACGAATTTGAAGTTTTTCGACGCCGGTGGCCAATTCCAGGCCAGTTGACTCGCGATCCGGGTAACGATGTCGAAATTTTCGCAAATTCATGGGAAAGATGTCACATTTCTGACACCGTCCTCCATTCTTTGGTGTTGGACCACAATCCCAATTCTTGCAAAGCCACCGCCATGCACAGTCCCGCAGTTTCGACATCGTTAAACAACGACCGCGTTCGCGGGGAATTGTCGAATGTCTCGCTGGGAGAAATCCTGGAAGTGCATCTGGTTGACGGTGAAGTCCGTTCGGTCGGTGTTGTCAGCAGTGAAGAATTTATCCTCGGCTGGAGTTTGAACAAGACAGTGTTGGTATGGACATCCGCCTATTTGGGTGTCGTCGATCTGGATAACGGACGGGTCGAAATTCGTGAAATTCACCCCGCGCGATCGTTCAACGATTGGCGACTGAACGCCCCGTGTATTCAGGTTGCCATCGGGTCGTTGGGGCCCGGCGAAGTTCTCGAAGTGAATACGGATCAAACTGCGTTGGGGCGGATCCAGAAAAGAAGCCTGCTGGATTTCGTGCGAGACTGGGGGCACCTGCTGAGCAACACCTCTGTGAATCTCAGCAAGTCCTACATCGGGCTGAAGCACGAAACGGGGATGTTGATGCAGACGGTCGATGCGGCTTCGCGTTGAGACGGACTGAGTTTTCGCGTCATCGCAATAGCCATCTGCAAGCTGTCTCGGCTGCGCAGAAACGCGTGCTTGGATTGGCATGAGCCGACGACCTCCCTGTCCCGCAGGCGTTCCGTCGACTTGCATGGCACGCGTTCAGAGGATCGGACATTTGCGCCTTTGATTTGCAAACAATTCAAAATCGACCTTCGAAATTCCTGGAATTCGAATTGGCTCTGCCGGTTAAGACGACTGTAGCACTGAATCGGCAGCAGCGGGCGCGGTACGCCGCCGTCCTTGTCGTGGGGTCTCATTCTCCGTTTTGGGGCAAAAGCTCCCTTCAAAGACCTTGGCTTCTTCCGGCCAAAATCGAAAAATCGTAGACCGGGCCCCCTGATTGGCAGCACTTTCATTTGTGAAGAGGATTCACAGTGGTGTATGATCTGAGTCACCGCGAATCTTCAACTCATGAAACCCCGCCCGAAAGAGACTGCCATGCAGGCTCGCCTCAAGGTTCTTCACGACAAAGCGAACGTCAAGCAGGTGAAACTCTTGCCTGTGACGTTGATTGGACGAAGCACGGAATGCAATTTGAAGATTGCGTCGAGCCAGGTGAGTCGTAACCACTGTCGAATTACGCTGGGAGAAGACGCCGTCTTCGTGGAAGACTTGGGAAGCGCCAACGGGACGTTGGTCGATGGACAGCTCATTACCCCGCATCAGCCGACCGCGATTGCCCCAGGGGCCCGCCTGGTGGTGGGACCAGCCGAGTTTGTAATCGATTATGTGGCAACAACCAGTGCCACAATTGTTTTGCCCCGATCGGGTGTGCCACGCGCTCCGGAAATGCCATCGACAGAGATGATTTTCCCAGTTGCTTCCGCTCCGGCCATCGAAACGGTCGCACAGGCCCCGATCAGCCCCCCTGTTCCTGAAATCGTCCCCCAGCAAGTTGCAGCGGTCAACGAAATCGCAGCTCCGGTTGCGGCAGAGCCGATTCCTACGGTGCCAGAACAGGTCGCAGCAGTCCAGCCTCCCGTCGAAACGATTCCAGCCGCTTCGACCCCTCACGCTGATACCGAACTTCTGGATCCGGGCTTCAACTTCGGATTTGCAGATACGGCCCCTGCCGATCCCGAAATCGATCAACCCACGGAATTCATGTTTGGTGTTGCAACTCCTGACTTCGCGTCGAGCGCCGCAGCATCGCCACCTCCTGCAGAGCCTCCGAAAAAGGGGCTCAAGTCCCTGTTTTCGATGTTTGGTCGCAAGGACAAGGGGGCCACTGCAAAACATGAGGCAACGGTCCCGGATGCTGCTCCGGCACCAAGCGTTTTCCTTCCAACCGTGGATGCGAGTCCTGCCCCCGAAGATTTGGCATTCGCGCCTCCCGCCGAAGCAAGCATACCGGTCCAGGAGCCAGCTCAACCTGCTGCTGAACCGACCGACGAAGACGATGGTTTCTCACAGTTTCTGTCTAACCTCTAAGGAGTTCCTGGTAAATGTCCGCTGTCGAACAAGAGTTGCTGGCACTGAGTCAAAAATTGCTGACGTCGATCGATACTGGTGACTGGAAGTCCTACGAATCACTGTGTGACGCCTCAATCACCTGTTTTGAACCCGAAGCACTGGGGCAGGTTGTGGGTGGACTGGCATTCCACAAGTTCTACTTTGATCTTCCGTCGACGCCGACCAAGCCCGCTCGACAGTCAACGATCGCCTCACCACACGTCCGGGTGATGGGCAACAGTGCCGTCATTTCCTATGTCCGCGTCGTTCAGAAACTCGACGGCAACGGTGCACCAGTCTCGGTTGCAGCGATGGAAACTCGCGTTTGGGAAAAGCAAGATGCGGGCTGGAAGCACGTTCACTTCCATCGCAGTCCGATTTGAAGCGGTCAGCGATCAGCTGTCAGCATTCAGTAGTGGCCGGGTTGAGTGCTATCAGGGGAAGCGAATTGTCGGATTCTGATTCGGAAATCCCAGCGATTGATGGATTGCTGCTGACTCGTGATTTGATGTTTACCAGCAAAATCACGAGTACCGCGGCATCGCTGGGATTACGAATCGAAACCGTGGGAAATGTGGATTCAATCAAGACTCGAATTGTCGCCGTGAAGCCACGGGCAATTTTTCTTGATCTGGGATGGGCTGACATTAACCCGCAGTCGCTGATTGAACAACTGGATGCGCCGCGTCCCGTGGTGATCGCGTTCGGGTCGCACGTTGATACCGTGCGACTCGAACAGGCGCGTGATGCAGGCTGCGATGACGTCATGCCTCGCAGCAAGTTTTCTGCGACCTTGCCTGATCTGCTGCGTCAGACATTCAATCGATGATCTTGTTGATCGGATATTCGACGATTCCCGTGGCCCCGGCCGCTTTCAGTCGCGGAACAATCATCCGGACGTAGGACTCGTCCACGATCGTGTTCACGTCGACCCAATCTGGGTCGGAAAGCGACGCCACAGTCGGCTTCTGCAGGGCAGGAAGTTGCTGAAGAATGTTGGCGAGGTCGACTCGACGCACATTCATGAGCAAGCCAACTTTCCCTTCCGCAGCCAGGCAGGATTTCAGCATCAACGAGATGTTTTCGAGCTTTTCCCGCTTGGCGGGGACTTTCCATGCTGAGTTGTTGGCGATCAGTCGTGTCGTGCTTTGCAAAACCTCATCGACGATGCGCAGATTGTTCGCACGCAATGAGCTGCCCGTTTCTGTCACTTCGACGATCGCGTCAGCCAGCTTCGGCGGCTTGACCTCGGTCGCCCCCCACGAGAATTCCACCTGCGCGGTAACCCCATGTTTGGCCAGGTAATTGCGAGTCAGTCCCACGACTTCGGTAGCAATTCGCTTTCCTTCAAGATCCTTGACCGTCTGAACGGGTGAATCATTGGGGACGCACAGCACCCAGCGAACCGGACGACGGCTGACCTTGGAAAACATCAATTCACAGACTTCGTGAACCTGGGCGTTGTTTTCCAGCACCCAGTCGTACCCTGTGATCCCGGCGTCCAAAACCCCTTGCTCGACATATCGGGCCATTTCCTGAGCCCGAATCAGCATACATTCGATTTCGGGGTCGTCGATTTCCGGGTAGTAAGACCGGGACGAAAACTTGATCGTGTATCCCGCCTTCTTGAAGAGTTCGGCGGTTGCGTCCTGCAGGCTGCCCGCAGGAATTCCCAGTTTAATCAGCTTGTCGGTCATGTCAGGCTCGTCGATTGCGTAAGGTCAAAAATATGGGAATTACGAAAACAGCGGGTTAGGGCGCTAAATTTCGGACACACCGCCGAATCGCAAGGTTCTATTTCTTGTAGACTGCTTTCGGGTCAAACAGGCGTTCACCGATGACGGTCACAGCTCCCGTTTTGGGATCGATCTGGCGGAAGAAGCAGCTTTTAAATCCTTCGTGGCAGGCCGCCCCGCCAATCTGATGAACTTTGACCAGCAGCGTATCCGCATCACAATCGTAGAAAATTGCCTTCAATTCCTGGACGTTGCCGCTTTCTTCACCCTTGCGCCACAGGCGCTGACGGCTGCGACTGAAATAGCAGACGCGTCCCGTTTTCAGCGTCTCGGCATACGCTTCGGCATTCATGTAGGCGAGCATCAAAACGTCGCCGGTGGCCTCGTCCTGAGCAATGACAGGAATCAGTTCAGACTTCGTAAAGTCAGGTCCAGTGGTCTCTAACATCGAATGGGAACGCCTTCGTTCGTCGTGCGGAAAAAGTGTTTGACGTTTCTAAACTACCAGTTTCGTGGACGAGAAACCAGTTTCACGTCGCAAACGGTCTCAAACGGGCACTTGAGCACAGATCGCACAGAAAACACGGCTGATCGAACGATCGAAACGTCCGTTTTCGTGACTTGTGGAAATCCCCATAAAAGACGCATCGGTATGAACTTGATTGACCTTGTTCCGTGTGCGACCTATAGTCAATTGAGAATAGTTGTGTTGGAAGGTATGGAATTCGCCTTGCCGGATGGGTGGCAGGCAACTGTTGGAAGGATGATTTGGTTGATTGAAGTCATGGAGCAGGTACCGTCACGATTTGAAGATCTGGGGCTCAGCGAAGATTCGCTGACAGCAATTCGCGCCGTCGGGTATCAGACCCCCAGTCCGATTCAGGCTGCATTCATTCCGATCGCGGTTTCCGGAAAAGATTGCATCGGACAGGCACGAACAGGAACCGGCAAGACCGCCGCATTTGTTCTGCCGATGCTGGAACGAATGGATTTTGATGACCCCCGCACTCAGGTTCTGGTACTGACTCCCACGCGCGAGTTAAGTCAACAGGTTGCCGATGAAGCGGTTCGATTGTCGATCAATCATGATGTCACCACCGCCTGCTGCGTCGGCGGTCGCCCTCTGCGACCTCAGATCACGCAACTGGAACGTGGTGCACAAATCGTGATCGGGACTCCGGGTCGCGTAATCGATCTGATGACCCGCAATTATCTCAAGCTCGGGCATCTGCGCGTCGTCGTACTCGACGAAGCAGACCGCATGCTTGACATTGGGTTCCGTCCCGACATTGAAAAGATCCTGCGTCAAGTTCCTCCCGAACGTCAAACGCTGCTGCTCTCTGCCACGCTTCCTCCGCCAGTCGAGCGATTGGCTCGTCGATACATGCGTGATCCGGAACGGATCGACATGTCGATTGATACGGTGAACAGCGATACCATCGATCAGTACTACGTCTCGGTCGATCCCGATCGCAAGTTTCGAGTCCTGGTGCAACTGTTGATTCAGGAACGGCCGCAGCAGGCAATCGTCTTCACTCGCACCAAGCGCGGAGCAGAAGAAGTCTTTCGCCG